>CAZVYZ010000009.1:3680-38548 GCA_964630695.1 uncultured Ruminococcus sp. | reverse complement strand
AGCCCCCACACGAGCGGACGATTGGTAGTTTTCTGTGGCTTGTTGTGATTTCGGCGGGTAGAAATTGATCCCCCCTCATCAGTCGCTTACGCGACAGCTTCCCCCCAAGGGGAAGCCTTTTGCAAAATTCCTTTCGCTTGTTATTTCGAGAAACGAAATTGCAAGCCCCCACACGAGCGGACGATTGGTAGTTTTCTGTGGCTTGTTGTGATTTCGGCAGGTGCATTCGGCCTGCCCTCATCCGTCGCCGTAGGCGACGGATGAGGGCAGATAAAGCACCGTTTTCAACATTTGCAGAGTTTCCGAAAGGCTTCCCCTTGGGGGGAAGCTGTCGCGTGAGCGACTGATGAGGGGGGATAAATCTCCACTCCCCAAACAATCACCCCTCTCAAACAAATCCTTAAATCCCCTCGTAAAGCGCCAGATACTGTTCGGCGGAGGCATTCCACGAGAAATCGGTTGTCATTACACGTTCGACCAGACGGTCGCGCTCGGGCTTGTTGTACCAGACCCCGAGTGCCGCCTCGGTCCGCTCCCGCAATTCCTGCGCGGAGTAGTTCGCAAAGGTAAATCCGTTGCCGTGGAGCGTATCCCCCTCCATCCAATAGGGTTTGATGGAATCGTATAGTCCGCCCGTCTCCCGCACGACCGGAATCGCGCCGTAGCGGGAGGCAATCATCTGCGACAGTCCGCACGGCTCGGAGCGCGAGGGCATCAGGAAGATGTCCGCCGCCGCGTAAATCCGTTTGGAGAGGTCGCGGTCATAGGTGATGAGCGCGCGGACTTTATTGGGAAATCTTGCCTGCAATTCGCGGAAGAAATCCTCAAACCCGCTCTCCCCTTTTCCGAGAATCACCAGTTGGAGGTCGTGTCCGCCCACCAACTCATAAATACACCTCGTCACGAGGTCCAACCCCTTGTGCGCGGCAAGACGCGAAACCACCGCAAGCATCGGCACGTCGGCGCGCTCGGGCAGACCCGTTTCCCGCTGAAGCGCCAGTTTATCCGCCGTCTTTCCTACCATATTCTGCACGGAATAGCGCTCCGCGATACATGGGTCGGTTGCGGGATTGTAAAAATCGTAATCGATACCGTTGAGAATTCCCGAAAGCTTTCCCGCGTTGCGGTTCAGCGCGGCATTCAGACCGTGCGCATACTCGGGCGTGCGGATTTCCCATGCGTAGCGCGGGCTGACCGTTGTCACGCGGTCCGCACACTCGATCGCCGCTTTCATCAGGTTGATACACCCGTTGTACTCCATCAGCGTATGCTCGTTCTCGCCGAGCGCGAACACGTCACCGAGAATTGCGAAATCGTACTGCCCCTGATATTCGATGTTGTGAATCGTGAACACCGTCCGCATCGTCCCGTACCACGGGCGGTTGCGGTACAGGCAGTTGAGATAGACCACCGAGAGCGCCGCCTGCCAATCGTGCGCATGGAGGATGTCGGGGTAGTAGTTCAGCCGATTCATCATCTCCATGACCGCCATGCAGAAGAACGCGTAGCGTTCCCCGTCATCATAATAGCCGTAGAGTGCGGGACGGCGGAAATAGTATTCGTTGTCGATAAAATAGTAGGTCACGCCGTCTTTGACAAGGCTGTAGATACCGCAATACTGCTCCCGCCACGCAAGGCGGACCGACGTGATATACTCCTCCCGCATCTGTGAGCGCCACGACTGCGCGATACTCCCGTACAGCGGCATCACCACCCGCACATCCGCACGTTCCGTCTTTGCGAGCGCCGCGGGGAGCGAACCGAGAACGTCGCCCAGTCCTCCCGTTGCGGCAAACGGCATGACCTCCGCGCCGACGAACAGAATTTTCTTTTTCGGTGCCGCCTCAACCGCAGGCTCCGCCATGGCGGGAACCGCTTCGGGAACCGTGACAGTCTCTGCAACGGTCTTTGCGACGGTCTTTGCGGCAGTCTCTGCAACGGGAACCGATTTTCCGGACTTCTCCGCGACAGGCTTGCGGGGCGACCGCTTCTTGGGAAGCGCAGGGGTCAGCGGCAGGACTGCCGGACCGCGCTCGTGTTTGATTGCTTTTTTCACCATAGTTTATACACTCATTCCTTTTCCGATGAAGAACGGCATGGTTTCATGCCCCGAGAGCATTCTGCCGTCCTTGATGCGGACGTCCTTGTCGGTAATCACGCAATTGAGTTGCACGTTGTCACCAATGTCGGTGTTTTGCAGGATGACGCAGTTTCTCACCACCGTCCCGCGCCCGACGTGTACGTCGCGGAACAGGATGGAATTCTCCACCGTCCCCTCAATCACACAACCGTCCGCCAGAAGCGAATTCTTCACTTCCGCGCCGTCGCAATACTTGGTCGGGGCGCTGTTGCGGATTTTGGTATAAATTTTGCGGTCCTCGGAACCGAACAGCCCGTGCCGCGCCTCGGGGGTCAGGAGTTCCATCGATGTGCGGAAATAGGATTCCAGCGTGCCGATATAGGCGTACCAACCGTCATAGCGATAGGCGCGAATCAGTTTTTTATCCAGATTTGCACGCACCACGTCGCGGGAAAAACTCGTATACCCATGTGCCAGAGAATCGGCGATGATGCTTTGCAAATCGGTCCGTTTGATGACGTAAATATTCGTGTTGACGTCCACCTCGCCATGCTCGGGCTTTGCGCGGGAGACGGCACGCACGCGGTTTTCGGTTCCGATTTCGACGAGGTTGACCACCTTGTCGAAATGATAGTCGTCCGCGCTCAGGTGCTTGGTCACCACCGTCATATACGCGCCCGACTTCACATGGTCCTCCAGTACCTCGCCGAGGTCAATGTTCATCACCACGTCGCAGTCGGACAGCACGATATAGTCCGCGCCGCAACGGTTGATGAAATGCTCCGCGCCCATCAGCGCCTCCAGCCGGCTGGAATACAGTTTTCCCGCCGCGGTATTTTCATAGGCGGCAACATAGGGCGGCAGAATCTTGATACCTCCCGAACGGCGCGCCAAATCCCAGTCCTTGCCGGTTCCGATGTGGTCAAGGAGCGACTGGTAGTTATAGTGGGTAATGACCCCGACGGTGTTGATGTCGGCATTGACCATGTTGGAAAGCGCGAAATCAATCAGCCGATAGCGGCAACCGAACGGGATGCTCGCCATCGTGCGCATCCGCGCCATTTCGGGGATACTCTGGTCATGGATATTGGAAAAAATCAGACCTGCAACATTCATGTTCTGCGTCCTCCTCAGTCATCCGAAATCATGGCGCCGGCAGGAACGACCTCGCCAAGCCCCACCGTATGGTCCGCGCCGACCACTGCAATGCCCGTCGCGATTTCGCGCGCTTCCCCGACCGTAGCCCGTTCGCCCACGGTCACACCGCAGTCGAGAATGGAATACCGGACGGTTGCGCCCGCTTTGACCGTAACGTCGTTCATCAGCACGCTGTCCTCCACGACCGCGCCCGCTTCCACGCGCACACCGCTGCCGAGAACGCTGTTCCGCACACAACCGTCAATGTCGCACCCCGCAGTCACACTGGAGTTGACCACCTCAGCATTGCTGCCGATGTACTGCGGCGGTGCGGCTTCATGGCGGCTGTAGATTCTCCACGTCTCATCCCGCAAATTCAGCGCGGGGCGCTCGCCGAGGAGGTCCATATTCGCTTCCCACAGCGACTGAATGGTTCCCACGTCTTTCCAGTAACCCGTGAACGGGTAAGCCATCATTTTCTCGCCCGCCGCCAGCATCGCGGGGATGACGTTCTTGCCGAAGTCGTTGGAGGATTCGGGGTTCTCATTGTCCTCGCGCAGGTATTTTTCCAACTTGTCTTTGTTGAAGATATAGATGCCCATGGAAGCCTTGGTGGAATCGGGATTCTTCGGCTTCTCGCTGAATTTGTAAATCTGCCCATCCTCGTGCGTGCTCATGATGCCGAAGCGGCTCGCTTCCTCAATCGGCACGTCAATGACCGCAATTGTGCAGTCCGCCTTCGTCTGCTTATGGAAGTCCAACATTCTCGCGTAGTCCATTTTATAGATATGATCACCCGAGAGAATCAGGACGTATTCCGCATGGTAGCGATTGATGAACTCCATGTTCTGCCAGATGGCATTTGCGGTCCCCTTGTACCAGTCCGCGCCGTTCTGCCCCTGATAGGGCGGCAGAATCTTGACCCCGCCGAACGTCCGGTCAAGGTCCCACGGCAGACCGTTGCCAATATAGTCGTTGAGGATTAAGGGCTGATACTGTGTCAGTACGCCGACGGTGTCCATTCCGGAATTGATGCAATTGGAAAGCGTGAAATCAATGATGCGGTACTTGCCGCCGAACGGTACCGACGGCTTTGCGGTCTTTTTGGTCAACGCGTAAAGTCTGCTGCCCTGCCCGCCCGCAAGCAGCATGGCAACGCATTCTTTTTTCTTGAACATAACAACCTCCGGTTTCTATAGTCTAAGACCTTGGGGCTTTGCCCCATCGGTGCAAACTTAACCTCTTTGAGTGGAAATTCATGCTATCCGTTTGATGAGAACAGATTTATCCCCCCTCATCAGTCGCTTACGCGACAGCTTCCCCCCGAGGGGAAGCCTTTTCGCAAAATTCTTTTGTATTCTGTCACAATTCGAATGAAACGAATCGAACGGAAACTCAAATTTTAATAGTAGCACTCTGTAAATAGCAGAATCTGCTTTTTAATTGCGGCAATCTGTATGGTAGGCTTCCCCTCGGGGGGAAGCTGTCGCGTAAGTGACTGATGAGGGGGGATATATCTTATCCAACCATGATAACCGTTACTTTTCTTAGGTTGGTATCTATGAAATCTCCCTTTTGCCTTTGGATTTTCATTTTTTCTTTTTCCGCACGGGATTCTTATGAACGCAACGGAACATGACCGCCGACATGGCGGGAACGCGGATGCGGATGGCATTTCCGTAATTCCGCAACAGGCACTTTTCGGTTTTGTAGACTCCCGTGTTCCGCACGTCGGTTCCGCCGAATTCCGCCGCATCCGAATTGAATACTTCCTCGTAACGTCCCGCAAAGGGCACTGCCAACAGGAAATCTTCCCGCTCCACGGGGAGGAAATTCAAAAGAATCACCGTCTCTCTCCCCGCGCGGTCTTTGCGGCGGTAGGAAAGAATGCTCTGCTCGCGGTTGTCCGCGTCGATCCATTCAAAACCGCCCTCCCAATCGCTGTCCCGCTCCCAGAGCGCGGGCGTGGAAAGATAGAAATGATTCAGTTTTGCGACATACGCCTGCAATTTCGCGTGCTTTTCGTAATCAAGCAGGAACCATTCCACCGCACCCGCGTAGTCCCATTCGCGGAACTGCCCGATTTCGGTACTCATGAACGTCAGTTTCTTCCCCGGGTGCGTCATCATCCACGCAAGGAACACCCGCACGCCCGCGAATTTTTGGTCGTAGTCCCCCGGCATCCGGTCGAGGAACGATTTCTTTCCGTGTACCACCTCGTCGTGCGACACAGGCAGAACGTAACGCTCCGAGAACGCGTAGGTCAGCGAAAAGGTCAGCCGCTCGTGATGGTCCTTGCGCCAGAGCGGGTCCTCGGCGGCATACGCCAACGTATCGTTCATCCACCCCATGTTCCATTTGAGCGTGAACCCCAGTCCGCCGTTTTCAAACCCCGTGACGTTCGCCCACGCGGTGGATTCCTCCGCAACCGTCATCACATCCGGGTAGTTGTTGACGAAACAACTGTTGAGTTTCCGGAAAAAGGCGATTGCCTCAAGGCACTTGTTGTCACCGTAAATATTGGGAATCCACTCCCCCGGCTTCTTGTCGTAGTCGAGATAGAGCATGGACGCAACGGCGTCCACCCGCAGTCCGTCGATGTGGTATTTCTCCGCCCAATAGACCGCGTTGGAAATCAGAAAACTCTGCACCTCCTCGCGCCCGACGTCAAAGCGGCGCGTCCCCCAGCCGGCGTGCTCCATGCGGTCCTTGCCTTGGTATTCATACAGCGGCTGACCGTCGAACTCGTAAAGCCCGTGCGCGTCTTTCGGGAAATGTGCGGGAACCCAGTCAAGAATCACCCCCACGCCCGCTTCGTGCATCCGGTCCACGAACCGCATGAAATCCTGTGGGGTCCCATAGCGCGCGGTCGGCGCGTAGTACCCGACGACCTGATAGCCCCACGACCCGTCAAACGGGAATTCGCTCACGGGCATCAGTTCAATGTGCGTGTACCCCATCGCCTTGACATAGGGCACCATCTCGTCCGCCAATTCGGTATATGACAGAAGCGAACCGTCCTCATGCCGCCGCCACGAGCCGAGGTGTACCTCATAAATATTCAGTGGCTGTTCCATAATATGCGCGCGGTCGAATTTTCCGCGGCGGAATTCCATCCATCCGGCATCATGCCAGTCAAAATTGCCCAATTCGCGATAGACGGTCGCCGTTTCGGGCGGACACTGCATGGAAACACCGTAGGGGTCCGCCTTGTACAACTCTTTCGCCCCGTTGCGGATGAAATACTTGTAAAGACTTCCCTCGGGAACGGTTTCGGCGGGGATTCCGCACTCCCAGACCCCGCCGCGCGTAACGCGGTCCATCGGGTATCGGGACGGGTCCCATCCGCAGAAATCTCCCACGACCGAAACGCTGTCGGCATTCGGCGCCCAGACGCGAAAAGTGACCGTTTCCCCCGTTCTGTGCGCCCCCAAATATTCATAGGTTTTTTCGTTTGCCCCCTGATGGAAAAAATAGGGTGCCTGGTCTTTCGTCCTTGTCTTTTCATCGGTCATGGGCATCTTACCGGTCCTTTCGTCGTTTCTATCTTTATTATACCATTCTTTTCAAAATAAATCAAGGCACTTGCCGCATTTTCGTCAAATTTAACAGTTTTTACAGCAAATTCACAAAAGTTCGCAAGCATCGGAATTGACAGCGAAACCATCAATTCTTTATCATGCCTCATCTCTTGTATTATAACACAAAATAAACGGCTTGTCAATGAGTAAAATAACGGAATGTAAATTTTTTCCAATCCTAATTTTTGGCAGAACCGCAGTTCACAACCATCGCCCCCGAAAAAAACGATATTTGCCCCCTATTCTTGCGCTTGAAAAGGGGGAATTTTTATGCTATACTATAGATGACAGCCGAACCGTCCCGATTCGGCGCAAATGAAACGTAAAAAAGGAGAACCAACATGTTGCAAAAGGCATTCTGGATCACCTCCCCGCGCGATGCGGGCGTGGCGGCATACCGCTACGAAAAAGCATTTTCCACGGCGGAGAAGCCGCTGAAAAAAGCGACGCTTTCCGCATCCGCCATCGGCGTTTACGTCGCGGAACTCAACGGCGCGCGCGTCGGGCACGCGGTCCTCACGCCCGGGTGGACCTCGTACAAGCACCGTGTGCAGGTCCAGACCTATGACGTCACCGACCTGCTCCGCGCGGGAGAGAACCGCCTCTCCATCGGCGTCGGTCAGGGCTGGGCGGTCGGTTGTATCGGCTTCCGGAACACCAACCACTGCACTGCCGACTATGTATCTCTGATAGCCGAACTGACCCTGACCTACACGGACGGCACCGAAGAGGTCATTGCCACTGCGCCGGACTGGGAGGTCTTTACCTCTCCCGTGCTTTCCACCGACATCTATATGGGCGAGACGGTCGACCTGACCGCGCCGATTGAAAAGGTCGGGAATGCGGTCCCCTCCGACTTCAAAACCAAACTCATCCCGCAGGTCGGCGAGTTCATCACCGAACACGAGCGAATCGCCCCCATCGCGGTATTCCGCACGCCGAAGAACGAGTTGGTTGTCGACTTCGGACAGAACATGGCGGGCTACGTTGAGTTGAAAATTCACGCGCCGCGCGGCAGCCGCATCGTGATGCACCACGCCGAGGTCCTTGACAGCGACGGCAACTTTTACACCGCGAACTACCGCGCCGCAAAAAACGAAAACATTTATGTTTGCAGCGGCGGTGATGACGTATTCAAGCCGTCCTACACGTTCCAAGGCTTCCGCTACATCCGCCTGACCGAATACCCCTTTGACACGGTGAATCCCGACGACCTGCGCGCGATTGCCGTTCACTCCGAGATGACCCGCACGGGCCGCTTCCTCTGCGGCAACGAAAAAATCAATCAACTTTACCACAACATCATCTGGGGTCAGAAGAGCAACTACCTCGACATCCCCACCGACTGCCCGCAGAGAGACGAGCGTCTCGGCTGGACCGGCGACACGCAGGTGTTCTGCCGCACGGGCGCAATCAATTATAATGTGGAAAAGTTCTTCCGCAAATGGATGGGTGACGTTGCGCTGGAGCAGTCTCCCGAGGGCGCTGTCGCGGGCGTGGTTCCGGACGCGGCAAGCACCCGCATCTCGGCGGCATGGGGCGACGTTGCCTGCGTGGTTCCGTGGGAAATTTACCTCGCCTACGGCAACAAAGCCGACCTTGAACGCAACCTCCCCGTGATGAAGAAATGGGTGGACTACCTCCACAGCACGGGTCCTGCGGAGTATCTGTGGCTCGGCGGCATGCACTACGGCGACTGGCTCGCGATGGACGCGGGCGAGGACTCCTACGTCGGCGCGACTTCAAACGACCTGATTGCAAGCGCCTTCTTCGCCTACTCCACGTCGCTTCTGGTCCGTGCCGGTGAGGCGCTCGGCAAGGATATGACCGAATACCGCACGCTTTACGGCAAGGTCCGCGCAGCATTCCGCGACTACTTCATGGAAAACGGGATGCCCAAAGAGGAATTCCCCTACACGGAAGTTCCGGTCAACGAGCACGCGCCGGTTGACACGGTGCGCAAGGGCGTTACACAAACCGCGCTGACGCTGATTCTGCACTTTGACCTTTGCGAGGAGAGCGAGCGCCCCGCGCTTGCCGCCAAGTTGGTGGAACTGATTCGCGCAAACGGCAATCGGATGACCACGGGCTTTGTCGGAACGCCCTATCTGCTCCATGCGCTCTCCGAGAACGGCTACACCGATGTTGCCTACACGCTTCTGATGCAGGAGCAGACCCCCTCGTGGCTCTATTCGGTCTGCCACGGCGCCACCACGATGTGGGAACACTGGAACAGCCTGAAAGAGGACGGCAGTTTCTGGAGTACCGCAATGAACTCGTTTAACCACTACGCCTACGGCGCGGTGTTCGACTGGATTTTCGGCGTTGCCTGCGGCATCAAGCCAAGTGCCGATGCCCCCGGGTATGAGAAAATTCTCATTGCCCCTCACCCCGACCGCTCCCTCGGTTTCGCCGACGCTTCCATCGACACGAAGCACGGGGTCGTCCGCGTTTACTGGTACTACAAGGAGGACCGCGTAGCCTACGAGATTGAAATTCCCGCCGGCTCCACCGCCGTTCTCACCCTCCCCAACCATGCACCGCAGGTTCTCCCCGCAGGCAGTTATCTGTTCTGACGGGGGCATGGTCTAAGGTCAAAGACCTTGGGCGTCGCCCAAACCCTAAGACCTTGGGCGTCGCCCAAACCCACAAGGGGCTTCTTGAAAGAAGCCCCTTGACCGCAAGAACTTTAAACAATGGGATTTTTACCCCTGTTTTTTTGTTGCTCGTATTTCGGTGTAGCCGTATACGCTCTACGAATTCCGGCTGCTCCGAGCCAAATCCCGTCAAGCGGGATTTGGGCGCTTACGCTCTCTACGCTACCGGATAGAAAAAGTTCAGGTTAGTTAATAAATGAAGCGGAACGACCTTTTGGTCGTTCCGCTTTGGTTTTATTCTTTTCGCTTACAGTTCACCGGCTCCGCTGTTCCGATTGTTCCAATCGATAATCCAGTCGGTTCCGTTTGCCTGCATGCCGAGGGAGGTGGAAATCATATCCCTGTCTGACACGATGTCCATCTGCATCTGCGGGCTGAAATACGTTTTCTTCATTTCAATCTCCTCCTCAGTTTTCGTTTTGAGACGCATCTGTCGGAACCTCGTATTTGTACGCTCCGCTTGCAAGGACCGTAGCGGAAACCGCCTCACCCGTCCATTTGGTTCCGTCTTTTCCAATCAGATACGGTGTGATGGTCAACGTGAATTCTTCTCCAATCGGGACGTTCTGCACGCTCAGTGCAACGAGGTAATCCGAGTCCTCTTGCTTCGCAGTGACCGTTTTGTCGTTCGCGGTAATGGAGGTGTAAACCGTCGTTCCGTCCACCTTAATATGGCTCTTGGTCCCGTTTTCGTCGATTTGAATCAGGAACCCGACCTTTTCAAAATCAGCGAGCGGAACTCCCATGAACCGAATTCCCGCCACGAATCGCAGGGACTGCGCCGTGTAAGCGTCAGCGCCCTCGCCTGCCGTGTAGGAGTTCTGACTGCGCTGAACACCAACCACGCGAAGTGCTCTTGCGGTCATTTTCGCCATCATTTCGGACACCGCCGTCGGAATCACACCGCCGGCAAAGACGGAGTAAGTAAAATCGGCAGTCGTGGTGGTCAGATAATCCCAGTACTGCCCCGCCGCTTGGGCGGCTTCAACGGTCGGATGCTTTCCGAAAACCGCGTGAAGGTTGATTTCGGACATCTTGGCGTTGGAGCAGATCGGAAGATTACCGTTGACGCCGTCCTTGCAGATGGTTGTGCCGAGCATCGCGGCATTTTCAATCGACAGAGACAATTTCCACATCTGGTTGGCAACCAGTTGCGATACCGCCATACCGCCGGAGGTGTTAACCTTATCCAGATCGGGGTGAAGCGCCGCAACCGTCCCCGCGAACGCAACATTCCGGATTGTACCGCCGTTATCGTGAATCCGCGCCACAACGCCCGCAGTCTCTCCGCCTGACCAACCGACCGTCACCACATCCATGTCCAACCACAGATTTTCAACGGTCGCGCCATATTGCAGTCTCCGCGCAATGCCCGCCGCACTGCTTCCTTCCGCGTTGTTGGAAGTCCCGGTTATCACATTCTTCGTGCAAACAAAGCTGTTTTCCACAATGAGGTTTTTCACAGTCCCCTCGCTGATGACACCAAACATGGATGCACGCCCATACCCATCACTGGCACAGGTCACCTCAATGTAAACACCGGAAAGCACATGACCGTTTCCGTCAAAGTGTCCCTTCCAAGAGGGCAACCCGTTCCACACATTTGCGGGCTTGCCGGGAAGAATGTATTTTCCGTCCCCGCCTTTGCCGAGACGAAGCTTCGTTCCGGGATTCAGGTCAATGTCCGCCGTCAGGCGAACGGTCTTGTGGGCAAAATTTGCCTCGGTCTGCGCCAACTCCACAAATCCCAGCAACTGCGCCGCCGTACTGATTTCAAATTCGGGCTTGTCTGCGTCATACCACGAGGTGTCAGGGGTAATAGCATCGGTTGTTGCGGCTTCGTCGGTCGCTTCCGCCGCGGTGGTTGGAACCACGACAAGCGCGAACAGCATCATCGCCGCAAGCATCAGGGATAACAGTCTCTTCATATTTTTCGGAATTTATTTTCAACCGCCGCATTTTCCGGGCGGATGAATTACGGATTCATCATACCATACGTTATGGAAAATTGCTACAAGTTTTTTGCGCGTTACTTTTAGGATTTTTGCACTGTGACGCATCTGTACAAGATAAGTCGCCCGCTTTTGGTTATTTTGCCTGCTCGGCATCCTGATTCAAAATCTTTTTCCACGGTTTGTGAACCGAGGCGCGATACCGCAGGGCGTAGGAGTTGGAGTACCCCTCGGGGCTTTCGAGCGTGAGAATGACCTGCTCCGCGTCGGTTTTCGGAAGCACGACCCGAACCGTGTTCCCCCGCGTGTTTCCGTTTGCGGGTGCGGAAGTCTCCCATGTCTCCAGAGTCTTTCGCCAGTCTCCGACCGAAACCGTTGCCGTCACGCTTCCGCGCTGTTCCTCGGGGGTGTCGTTATGGAACCACAGTTCGGCTTCAAACGTTTCGCCGCCGCGCCAACGGTATTTTGCAATCCGCGCCGTAAACAGCACGGGCGACAGTGCACGTTGCACCGCGTAGTACGCAGGCTTCGGCTTTGCGGGATACGCCACAAGGCTGTTGTTTGCCGCCGTCATCCAAGGCTCGTTAAAGCACCAGTTCAGGCACATGGAGCAGTGCTTCCACTGCCGTCGCGCCTCCTCGAAAATTGCCTGATAGCCCGCGCACTGGAGACGGTCGGACTGCGCAATCAGGTCCTCAAGCGTGTCGGCTTTGCCGAAGTATTCCTCCAGTGTCGGCAGGCAGAGCCACGTGTCCTCGCCCCACGCCCGGAAGCCATGATGAATTTTCCACGCAGGCGTCTCGCGCGGCGGGAACAACTCCTCTTCCGGAATCGCGCGCCGCAGGTTCTCCGCAGGCGAGACGGACGGAATGCCGAACTCCGCGTAGGCGGTCATATTGCTGTTTTGGAAGATACCGAACACCTCGCCGCCCCCGTCGGGGTCATAGAAGCGGTAGCCGCCATGCCCCATCCCAACGAGCGGGGAGGTCGGCAGGAACGGGCGGTCATAATCCAATTCGTAGCACAACTTGTTCAACAGGCGCAGGACATGGGATTGGTCATCCATCCCCGACCACGAGTTGAACAGTTCGTTCCCGCCGCACCAGAGTGCCAGACAGGGATGCGCGCGCAGGCGCAGGATTGCCGCCGTTGCTTCCTGTTCCAGAACCTGCATATAATGCGCCCCGTCGCGGTAATCGTTGCAGGCAAGCATGAATTCCTGCCAGACCAGAATGCCGAGGCGGTCGCAGATATCGTAGAAGCAGTCCTTTGCAAGTCCCGCGCCGCCCCAGACCCGCAAAAGGTTCATGTTCGCGTCCCGCGCAAGCGTCAGGAGCGTTTCGTAGCGCGCGGGTTCCACTGCCCCGGGGAACAGGTCGGGATTGACCCAGTTCGAGCCTTTCGCCATAATCTTTCTGCCGTTCAGTTCCACGGTAATCGGCACATCGTAGCGCGACTTGGGAAAGGACTTCGGGTCCCCCGCTTTCGCATTGCGCAAAAGGCGCAGGCGGCGGAAACCGACATAGCCCGTGCGCACGTCCCCCGCGTTGCGGATTTCCCAACGGTAAAGCGCCGCTTCGCCCTGCCCGTTGCACCACCACAGGCGCGGGCGCTCCACCGTCACTTCCCGCGCGTCTCCGCGATAGACTTCCCTGCCGTCGGGGTCATACAGCACCGTTTCGCAGGGCGTGCCGCAGGTGAATGCAAAGCGCACCGTCCCCGTCTCCATCGTCTCGTCCAATTCCGCGCGGACCTCGGCGTTTGTCACCGTGCAGGCGTTCCGCGTTTCGATGTACGCGTCCTCCCACATTCCCGAAACCAGCAGGCGCGGGTTCCAGTCCCAGCCGTAGCAGACGGGCGGCTTGCAACTGTCCGCCGCCTCGTCGCGCGTGCCGACCTCTCCCCGCCCGCTCTTGGGGTGCGGAAAAATCCGTACCGTGAGCAGGTCGTTCTCTCCTCGGAGATGGTCGGAAAGGTCGATTTCCGCAATCCGGTACATCCCCTCGCAGCGGTCGAGCAGAACGCCGTTGAGTCGGATTTCATAGCGGTAATCGATGCCGCGGCTGACGAACACGACCCGTTCTCCCGCCGCCCGCTCGTAGTGCAGGACAGCGCTGTATTCCCACGTGTCGTCCTCAAGTGCCTCAAACGCGCGGCAGTTGTCTGCGTACTGCACGTCGCCAAACCCTTTTGCCGCCGCGTAGTCCCGCTGAATGTTCCCCGGGACCGTTGCCGCGAAAGCGCCGTCGTTTCCGGTCAGGTTGCGTCCCTGCCACTTCTGTGTGAATTTCATGGTTTATTCCTCCTGTTTACGCCTGTTTATGTTCTTCAAAGTATTTTTTGAAATCGCCCAGTTTCTCGCCGCTCGGCGCGTAAGGGAGCGGAATCTCCTCCGTCCCAAAGCCCGAAACGATGATTTTCTTCACGCTCTCGGAATCCGTCAGCCAACGGTTTCCGAACGGGTATTTCTCGGTCGGACTCATCCGATACCAGAAGCCGAACACGTTCTGCGGCAGGTCCTGATAACCGGTCTCCTGCCATCCGACGATGTTCATGGGCCACAACAACGTCTCGGGGTTTACCGTCTGATAGAACTTCAGCGATGCGCCCTCGTAGCCGTGGTGTGCCACCTGCACGATGTCGCTTTTCAACTCCGACGCAGGCAGGTCCGCAAGCATCCGGTCCGCCGTCAGTTTGCCCATGTCCGCAAGGAACAGAATCCGCTGACCGCCCGCTGTCACGCGGATGACCGTACTGGTCTCGTTGAGGTCATCGGTCAGGGTCGGGAGCAGGTCCTCCTGCGTGTAGAGGACGTCCACGCGGATACCCGCAACCGTGAAATCAAGCCCCGTGTGCAGATTTCCGTAGCGCACCGCGTCTTTCCATTTCCCCATCGCCGCGTCCACCGACTTCTTGATGTCGGTCAGCCACTGCGCGTCACCCGAACGCTGTGAGAAGTGGTAGTAGAACGCCCGCACGGGGACTTCGGACGCGTATTTCTCCGAGAACGCGAGCATTGCGCCGTAGTGGTCACCGTGCAGGTGCGAGATATACCACCCCGCAATCACGGGTGTCTGCCCGTCGGGCGTGTTCTCGCGCAGGAGATGATAGATACGGTCGGCTTCGGTCTCGGTATTGTAGCCGCCGTCCAGAATGAAGAATTCCCCGTTCGTGCCGCGGAACACATAGGACATTCCGCCGTTGAGTTTGGAATTCCTGTTGTCGATTTCCAACTGCCACAGGCGCGGCGTTCCGGTTTCGGTCTCGGGTGCGCGCTCGGGCGCGATACTTGCCCCCGCCTGCTCCGCGCTGATGCGGATGCGCCCCGACTGCGCCGAGAACGAAACGTACACCGTTGCGCGGTCGCCGCTGTAAAGTGCGTAGCGATTCTCGCCGAGCGTTTCTGCGCGGCTCTCGGTAAAGCCCGCGTTCTTCAGTTTTGCGAGGTAGCCCTCGTAGTCGCTCTGTCGGGTTTCGTCATAGACCATCACGCAGGAAACTGCGTTCTCGTTGTATCCGCCCGCCAAAGTCCCCGCTTCAAATGCAGGTACCGATGCAAACCATTGCTTTCCGTCAAAGCCGTTGTTTTCCGTCACGGTATAGACCTCCCCAAAGCACAGTTCCCCTCTCAGGGTCCCTTTTTTCGCCTGTCGGAGCATTTCGCAGAATGCCCGCACGGCACTGTAGAGCCTTTCGTCATCGGTCGCGGTTACCGTGACCTTTCCGTCCGCCGCCGCAATCCGATAGGACGGCGCGGTCAGCGTATTCATGGCGGCACGGCTTGCGGCGCGGTTGGTAGCACCGATGAGAATCTCGGTTGCCCCATCCTCTTCCTCGCTCATGTTGTCCAGTGCGAACGAAATGCGCCCCATGCCGAGGTCCTCCCGCGGGCGTCAAACGTCTCGCCGATTTTCGTCCGCACGTCTGCCGACACGCCATCATCCACAATCACGGGGCAGGTAAAGCGCCCGTTCTTGGTCAGCGTCAGGATATCGTCTCCGCCCTTAGCGGAAAGGTCGGTCCGCTCAACCGAAACGGTTCCGTCCGCCGCGGTCCATGTGTCGGTCAGAGCCTCCACGGCTTGGGCGAGCAGGGCGTCATTGGAGGCAATCAGAACCACCTTATCACCGTCAAAGAGGATTTTCCACTCTGCGTTCCCCAATGCCGTGGCGGCGGTTTCGGACGCTTTGCGCGAGGTGGCGCCGAGCAGAATCTCCTTTTTCTGTTCGGGATACTTTGCCGTGTCGTCGGTCACGCGCGTCGGCGTTTTCCCCGTGACGGCTTTCACGGCGTCCGCGAGTTTTGCGCTCAGGCGGGTCCGGACAGGCGTTGCATCCGAGGCAAGGACGATTCGGTAATCCTCCTTGCCGCCGAACAGGCTGACCGTATCGGTCTTGCTTCCGCCCGTTCCGGTTCCCGTCTCCCCGCCCACAGGCGTTTTCGGCCCGCAGGAAGCGGCTGTAAAAAGGAACAGAACTGCAAGAAACAGGCATAACCGTTTTTTCATGGTTTGTTTTCCTTTCCTTTGGAAATTTTGAAAAAGGACTTGTTTTTACGTTCGGAATCGTGTATAATGATAGAGACGAAAGCGAAAGGAGCGTGGGAAAATGGAAAAGAAAGCGGTACGCGCGGAGCGTGAAACGGACAGCCGCGGCAAGCGGATTCTTTACGACATCTTTGCCCACACCCACCCCGAATTTGAAGCCCGGGTCCGTCCGCACACGCACACGTACTTTGAAATCATTCTGATTGAAGAGGGCGTTGGGGTTGACACCTGCGGGGACGCGCCGATTTATGCGGTTGCGGGAGACGTCGTTTTCATCGCGCCGAATGCGATTCACAATCTTTACCACGCGCCCGAGTTCGGCAAGTACAGCAGCATTGTGGTCAAATTCTCCCCGCTCTTTCTCTATCCTCTGGACGCAACGCAATCGGACATTGACAGTCTGTTTACAACGCCCTATTTCAACCGTCCCGTGACCCTGTTCCGCAAGGAGAGCGATGAAGCGGCTCGGCTCGGAGACCTGATGCGCGGAATTTATCGGGAGTATGCCGAAAAGCAACTCGGCTACGAACTGGCGCTCCGCGCGAAACTCTCGGAGCTTTACCTGTTTCTGGTCCGCCGTCTTGCGGGGTCCTCCAAAGCGGTGCAACCCGTAACCGATCGCATCACCGCCGACAGCACGATGAAACTGAAAAGCGCGCTCTCCTATATAGAGGAAAATTACGCCTACAGCATCTCCATGCAGGAGGTTGCCGAGTACATCCGGATGGACTACTACCAGTTCTCGCGCTTTTTCCGGTCCATGACCGGCAAGCGCTTCAACGAATATCTTTCCGAACTTCGTCTCTCTCACGCGAAGAAGATGCTCCTCACCGACAACAAGACCGTTTCCGAAGTTGCGATGGAATGCGGATTTGACTACCTTTCCTACTTCTCCGACAAGTTCAAAAAACTCTACGGCATTGCCCCGCAGGACTTTCGGAAAAAGTATCGGGGGAAAGAATGAGGAAGACCTTGGAGGAGCAGGGAGGACCCTTTCGTAGGGGTGCTCAACGCGGCAAAGCCGCTATTGACAAGATTTTGCGTTGCAAAATCTGTCACCTACCCTCCAAGCCTCCCTGACCCTCCCCGAACTTCCCCTCACGACCCCGCCATTTCACAAGCGATAATTTGATTCGTGTTTCGTGGTGGCGGGGTCGTGTGGGGAAGTTTTTTTCGGGTTGAGGAGGTTAAAAGTACAAAGTGCGGCTATCGCGCACGAATGAAAGCGGTAACGCGAAAAGAGCAGATTGATTAGTTCTTTTTGATGGCTTCAAGGTCCTTATAGAGTTTGGCGATGTCCCACTTGGTGTGGTCCGAAGCATATATGTTGGAGATTTCTCTGGTCTCGCGGATTGCAGCGGGAACGAGCGAATTCGGGGTTCCGAGGCAGTTGGTAAACACCTGTTGGAACGAAATGTTTGCGGATACACGAATCATTTCCAACATCTCAATGCACTTGGCGTTGTTGAATGACTGGTATGTCAGAACCGTTTCATAGTATGCCGGCGTCACAATCTGATTGCCGTACATGGCAAGCAGTTCGGTCACAACGCCTGCGGACTTGGGGTCGGCAACCTTTTTGGGAATCATAACGGAAGTAAGGGAATCCATCGTGGAGGTATGATACTCAATCTGGGTATCATCCCACTTTGGGAACGGCAGAACACCGTAGGAATCCGACATATTATCTTTAAGCGTCTTAGCCGCATCCAGCGTCTGCATATAGAACAACGCTCTGCCATTGGAAAAAATCGGGGTTTGTGCTTTTTTATCATCCCCCCATGATTTTTTGTTCTCATGGATATTGCCCGTAACGTCCCGCCCGTCACGAATAAACTTGACGAAGTCCGAAAGCCGTTTCTCGGCAGTCTCATTCAGCGAATCGGGATACAGGCGCGTGCCGTCCTCCTGCTTGACCAGATAGTTGGCTTCAACCGCATTTACAAACGCACGCTCTGCGTGGCAGTTACTCAAAAGACCGTATTTCCGCGTATCTTCCGTTGCGTCCGGGTCGACAGTCACCTTTGCGACGTATTCTTTCAGCAGAGCATAAGTCCAATTGCCCTCCAGTGCGACGTCATAAAGGTCCCCGAGAGAGTAATCGTTTGCCAACGTCTCATTGAAGAACACAACCTCCAGATAGCCGTACAGCGTATGCGCCAAATCGCCGACCATCATGTAAATGGAACCGTTGAAGTTGCACTCGTTGTAGTAGGCTTCGTTCCACCATCTCTTGGTCAGGTTGATGTCCTCCAGTTGGGTCAGGTCCATCCCCAATCCATCCACTGCGAGGTTTGCAAGGTATGCGGAGTGCGTCGCAATCAAATCGTATTCGCTCTTATCGGCATTCGCATCGTTGCGGACACGCCCCTCAAACGTCTTGTTGCCGCCGCGGGAATCACCGTCTTTCGCCCCTTCCCAATCGCCGTCGAGCGGTATCACCCTGATGGTCACGTCGGCGCGTTTTTCCACCAGTGCATTGCGCGAAAAAACGGCGTTGGAAACGGTATTGGCACCGATGGACGAGGAACTCTCAAATTCATCTACCGTGGATTTGCGGGAAAGGATGCGAAAATCGCGGTCGAAATGATAGGAATCGTCCAAATCGTCCCTGCCGTCCGCAGGTTCGGTGTCGGATGCGGCGTCAGAGTCGTTTGCGGGCGCGGCGGTGGTACCGGACGGTTTCCCGTTGTCCGGCTTCTTCCGGCATCCTGCCAACACCCCCGCGGTCACCAGCACGCACAGCAGGACGCACAGCAGTCTGATAACAAGGGTTCTTGCAGATTGTTTGCTTTTCTGTCATCATGACTTACCTCCTTTCGGTAATACAATTTGATTATAACACAAGCGCCGCGCAAAAATCTACTACTTTTTTGCGTAGCGCTTCTGATTTTTTGTTTCTGATTCACAATTTTTGGGACGGCAGGCAAAATATGCGCGTGGTGACGGAACCGCTTCTGCGGAACCGTTCCCTATTTTTCCCCATCCGTCAGCGGCGGAAAGAGGAGACAGCCGTTCCGTCGGAATTTGAGAATCCACGCGTCCAGTGTTTCCCGTGTCCACCCGAGATGTTTTGCAATGCAGTCACGGCAGAGGTATTCGCTGTCGCATTTCCCGATGAACTTCCGATGTGCGCCGACGTCCATGGTGTCAAGTGTATTCCCGCAGGCTCGGCAGGTCATCTCTCCTCCAGTCTGCAACGGTACAGCCGACAGCCATGTCCCTCCACGTTTACGTTTAAGGTGCGGTTCGTCAGGTTTGCTTCCTCGCCTGTAAAGACTTCCGTCAGCACCGGTGTCTTTCCGCTGTGCGTGGTGATGCCCATTTCATCAAACCCGACCACAAAGCGATAGTCTCCGTCCATCAGGTTGAACAAACCGACTGCAAAGTCTCCGTTTTCCAGTATCCGTGCAACGACCAGTGCGTCCTCGGGTCCGCGGTCAAGCGTGAGGCGGTAGAGTTGACTGTAAGCGCGGTCCTGATTGATTGCCAGTGCGCCCGCATTGGTCAGGATTGCTTTCGCCTCCTCCGAAAGGGTGCGGATGTCGCAACCAATCATCAGTGGGGAGCCGTACATACACCAGATGGCAAAGTGCGTGCGGTATTCGGTCAGACTGCAACCGTGGGTCCCGCGTTCACTGTCGATGAAACTGTCGGAATTCATTCCCACGACCAACATATCCATATCGTTGAAGCAACCGTGTCCGTTATAGGGGAGCAGTCTCGTCTGCTGTTGGGTAATGCTCCTGACGGATTCCCAACTGTTATGGATGTCATGGGTAGAACGGAACAGGTGCGCGCCTGTGGTCTTGACCCACTCCTGCGTTTCCTCCATGCCCCACGAGCAGGCACTGAACACGATGTCTCTGCCGCAGTTTGCCAGTGCCGCGCCCATACGGCGGTAGAAGATTTTGCCCTCAAGCGTTCCCGTATGGTAGCAGAAGTCATATTTCAGATAGTCAATCCCCCACTCGGCAAAGGTTTTGGCGTCGATATACTCGTGGTCATAACTCCCGGGATACCCGCCGCAGGTCAGCGTTCCGCAACAGGAATAGATGCCCATTTTTAAGCCTTTGGAATGGATATAGTCTGCAATATACTTGATGCCGTGCGGGAATTTTTCGCGGTTCGGGACCAATCTGCCATTTTCATCCCGTTCCTGTTCGGTCCAGCCGTCATCGATGACGATGTATTCATAGCCTGCTTTTTTCAACTCTGAATTTGCCAGATAGTCGGCGGTTTCCAAAAGCAGTTTCTCATTGATATTCGTGCCAAAGGTGTTCCACGTGTTCCACCCAAGCGGCGGTCTTGTCAGTATCATTGGTTCCTGTTCACTCCTTTCTTCTGAACCACGCAAGTTTTTCGAGGGGCGTTTCAACGGTGTGCCGTCCCTCGGTGTAAACGTGGCCGTCCTCGTCAACCCATTTGCCCGCAGGGAATATCAGTTCCTTGCGGTGGGTCCCTTTCGTCACCACGGGGCAGACCAACAGATTCTCCCCGCAGAGGTATTCATCCGTGACCGTTTCATACCCCGCATGCGGATAATTGTATGCCAAGGGGCGCAGAATCGGCTCCCCGCTTTTGGCGGACGCCTGAATGAGGTCGTACAGTTCCGATGCGAGACGGGCATGCAAATCGGCGCATTTCCGCACGATTTCAAGATGCTCCGAAGACAGCACGCGCCACGGCGCCCATGAAAACTGCATCATCGGGAAGAACACCGAAACCTGCGCCATACGGACGAACAGTTCCTCATCCACTCGAAAGCCCGGGCGGTTATAGGACCACTCCCCGCCCCCAATCATATCGGGGCAGATGAACGGGTGCCCAATCAGTCCCTGCGCCAGAGAATTGGGGATAATGGTGTCAATTCCGTCATTGGTCCAACTGTGGTTGCGGTCGCGCAGGCGTTGGATAACCGGCTTTCCGCCGCCCCTGAACGTATCCTTATATTCATGGTAAGCGTAGCGGGTCCCGAACGCGTTCCATGCAAGATTCTTTTCTGCGGGGTCGTAGGTTCCGTCCGCCGTCCCTCTGTGACAGCCGTTTGCCATCGACGCGTTGGAATAGGCGCCGAGGTCCCCGCCGTCAAACTTGAAGCCGTCGATTCCGCAGTCGCGAATCAGCGCCTGAAGTTGACCGTCGAGAAATGCGGCATCCGTCGGGTTGGAGAGGTCCAGCATTGCGCAAACGCCGTTCCACCAGTAGACCAACGCAGGTTCGCCCGTCTCATTCCGCATATAGAGTTTGTCATACCCCTCCGGGTTGCGGTCCTCGCGCAGACTGCTCATATAGCGGGCGCCGCTTGCCGTCACGTAAGGGACCACCCAGAGCATGACTTTGAAGCCGAGCCTGTGCAGTTCCGCCACCATACCCGCAGGGTCGGGAAATTTCACGGGGTCAAAGCGCCAGTCCCCGTAAGGGAGATGCCACCCCTCGTCGATGATGAAAATCCCGGGTTTGAATCCGTTTTCGAGAATAGCGTGCGCGTAGGATAGTACGCCGCTCTGCGTGGGAGAGTAGGTAAACTCCATCCACGTATTATACTGCGCCGTTTCAAAGAACGCGCGGGGCGGAACGCTTCCGCCGAACGGAAAATGCACCGATTCCGCCGCCAGATAGGCATCCCGCAGTGTGTTCCCCGCCTCGTTCAGGGTGATGTCCTTGCCCTCAAAGGATAGAATTCCCCCGCCAATCCGAACCTTGAACGGGTGTTCGCTCCAGATGTACCGCCCGCACGAAGAAAGATAAAGCGGCATGGTCTGGTTCGGCGCGGACACGCGGAAATCGCGGACGTAATCGCTTGTTTCGGCGGAAAACGGCATCCGCGCGCCGTCGTCGGCACTGCCGCCCCACCAATATTCCCCCGCAAGCATTCTGACTTCCAGTGTCGTTTTCATGCGTCCTCCTCCAACTGCTCAAAGATGCCGAAATAGCGCTTTGCGTAGTGCGACGCCGTCACGCGGATTTCGTTTTCCCCGTCGTAGAATGCGACCTCCCGCATCAGCGCCTCGTCTGCAGGGTCGCGGAAGCGGGCAAGTAGACACGCCGCCTTGATGAAATTGCACAGGTCGGTGGTCGAATGCCAACCGTATTGGAATTCATCCCAATAGCGGAGATACCGCTCGGTATCCCCCCGCAGGACGTCCCGCAGGACCGGCAGTGCGCGGCGGTCACCGAGCATTCCGAGCGCCACTGCGGTGTTCTCCCGCAGGAGTCGGTTCTCCGCCGTCAGCCACGAAGCCACCGTTTCGTCAATCGGGACCCGCCCGAGACGGACCGCCAGAAGCCCAAGCGAGGGGGTGATGCCGGAAAGGCACCCTTTCAGTTCTTCGGTACTCTGCGGGAGCGTACAACTCCGCCACATCCCGCGCTCGGGAATGTTGAGGTCACAGATACCGCGGTCATTGTCCGCATCGTAACAGCCGCTTTCCGTGAGAATCTGCCGATATTCGGGAAAATTCAAATCCGCAACCGCTTTTGCGGCGCAACCGTGCGAAACGCAGAGCGCCGCAAGCACGCCCGCGGCTTCCCCGCATTTCTCCATATCGGACCGCATCCGCACCCCCGAGGCCAGAATATGCCCCGTTCCGATGTGCTTGCCCGCCAACAGGAGGTTATCCACGCCCTTCGCCATCAGCAGGCAGGGCGAAATGCCGACCGAAAACGCATACGGATTCATGTTGCAGAGTGTGTGCCAGTCCACAAAATCGTCATCCTCGTTCCAGACGTCGGCGCAGGAATTATCCAACTGCGACAGAGCGTAGAATGCCACCTTTTCGGGTCGCTTTCCCTCCAGCCAATCGGAAAAGGTGTAAACCTCCTCGGTCTCCGTGCAGGGCGCTTCGCGGATTCCCGTGATGCACCCGAGTCCGTAAAGGCGGGTTCTGCCGTCAAACCGCTCCGCATAGCAGGGCGGCTTTGCCGACCACCGCAGGAAGCGCGCCGAGATTTCCTCGGTCCCCGCGTTCTGCGGGAGCGCATCGCCCTGATGCCATGCACCGCAAAGACGCCCCTCCCCGTCGCGCATTGCAACCGTGCGCGCAAACCGCGCCGTGCGGTTGTCGCATTTCCGCGCAGGCAGGACGGGAAGCCCGAGAAACCGACACACCGCGCCGTCGGCGCCGTCAATCACAACCGACGCACGAATTCGGATGAACGTCTCCCCGAACAGTTCCGCGCCGCAAAGGCACCCGTTCTCTGTATACACCGCCGTCACGGCCACTCCGTAGCGGCAGGTCACCCCGAGGGAATTCAGCGTTTCCTCCAATGCGAGCGACTTGACCGAGGTCGGATAGGTTCTGACCCTGTCCCGCTCGGTGGAAAGATATACCCCGCTTTCGAGAATTTCGTCGGCTTTGCGGTTGACTTCGCGGTAAAGACCGCCCCGCGCGCCGTAGTAGTAATCCCAGACGCACGCCGCCGTTCCGACTCCGCCCGCAATCGGCGCGGCATCCGCACCACAGACCCGACAGCCCTGCTTTGCGGCTGCAATCGCGGACATCACGCCCGCCGTACCCAGTCCGATAACCAGAACGTCGCAGTCCGCGTCAAAGACGTCGGTTGCAACCGTCACGGTAGGCTGTCCGTCTACCATGGTATGTTTGTTCAAAGACATAGCGTTTCCCCTTCCTCAAAAGCCGACACCGCGTCGGGATAGGAAGCCGACGGCACGTAACGCACGCCGTCCCGCGTAACGTCCACGACGGCGTCGAACCGATACCCGAACGCGAGCGCGGGACCTGCCACGACCGCCCCGCCGAGGCGCGCGCGGTTTTCCCTGAGCCATCGGTCCGCAATCTTCTGCGCGTCCGGCAGCGTGCTGTCGCGCGGGACGTCAAACGTCAGGACCGATTCATCCGCGAACCGCCCGTGCCGCACGCGGGGAGACCCCTCCCCGCCAACCTGCGGGATTCCGTCGGTCAGCATCAGGGAAAAGGTCTTGCGGTATTCCATAAAGGCACGCGGCTCCGTGTCAATCACCCGCTCCGCGTAAAGTTCCGTTTTTCCCTCCCGCGGCAGGAACAGCGTGACAAGAAAACCGTCCGCCTGCCGTGCGATTCCGAGTACGCGTGTGCCGAGCAGGACCCGACAGCCCGCCGCTCCGAACCGTTTTGCAAACGCGCCCGCAAGTGCCGGACAATGCACTTCCCCCGTGCGGGAAAGTGCGTTCCGCTCCCAAAGTTCCTCCGCGAGCGCCGCTTTCAGCGGCGCTCTGTTTCGTGCAAGGTCAATCGGTTCCGCCACCATTGCGTCAGCAAATTCCGCCCCCGCGCTCCAACCGCTGTCGACGACGGTGCAGTCGGCTCCCAACCGTGACGTCACCCCGCAGGCAAGTGCCGTGGTGCCGATGACCAAAGTTCCGGTTTCTTTCATAGGACCCCCCGCTTTTTGTAACCTTACTTCAACTGATAACTGTAGGTATCTTTCGGGTATCTTCCGTGTGTGCCGTTCTGATAGAGAATGAGCGACTTCTGCGAGGAAAAACTCTTGTACAGCACGACCAGCGTGGACGGCGGGCAGGTGTAATCGCCGAGATATCCGCTGATGCGCACGGGACAGGTCACGCGCTTGGCAAGGTTCGCCGTGTCGAAATAGAGAATGCCCGTGACGTCGGGATTCGCTTCGGGGACCCAGCCCTTGATGCGTCCCGCCTCTTTTCCGCCGAGGTCCGCCATCCACGGGATGAACAGTTCAAGGTCGACCGTCTCCCGCACGAATGCCGCAACCGCCACGCACTGCATCGCGCCCTGCGAACCGCCGCGCAGGTACAGCCCCTTGCCGTCATATTCGGGACGCGTCAGAAGCCACCGTGCGCCCTGAATGTTCCGCAGGTCCATATAGAGGAAATAGCAGGTTTCGGGGTTCTTGTTTTCTTCTTCGTTCCAACCGTACTTGAGGTGCGTCCGTTCAAATTCCTTGTAGTATGCGTCCTCGCGCAGGTTTTCGATTCCGTGCGCGTTGACGTTGAAATAGAGCGTGTTCGGCGCACACACGGGGGTCACACCCGCGTAGCCGTAGCCGTTGAACGTCATCTGCGCCTTGAGGCTCCCCGCCTTTGCACCGACCGGCATGGTCAGAATTCCCGAAACGGGCGTTGGTCCCACGCACTTGATTTTCACGTCATACGCCTCGTACCCGGGCGTGCCCGCATCCACTTTCACCATGGAAATGACCTCGGGCTTGACCTGATTCAGAAGTCCGATTTGCTTTTCCCAGAATGCGTCAAAATCCTCCGGCTCGGGCAATCCCTGCTCCAGTTTCATCACGTCGGCGCCCGCGCCGCCGTCAAAAGTCTCCATGCCGCTGATTGCTCTGCCGTTCTCATCGCAGGGGGTCACAATCAGCCGCACAAACCCGGGCTTGGAGATGGAAGCCGACAGCGTGAGCGTCCCGTTTTCGCCCGAGACCAGCCCGCTCCGTGCCGTTTGCCCGTCATCTGCGGTGATCTCCCACTTGAATTTCGGACAGCTGATAACCCGTCCCTCGCAGAGCAGAGAAATGTTGAATTTCATATCCTCGCCGCAGGTATAGGAAAGCGCGTCCTTATCGCTCGTTCCCTTGAAGTAGGTCACAAGGTCCGCCTCCTCGGTGAGCGTGTAGTCGGCTTTCAACGACGAACCGCCCCTCAGCGTCTCCGCAAAGGACCGCAGAACCGTCTCACAGGAGAGCGGATGCCCGCCGTCAATGACCAGATTCGCGCCCTTGAAATACACTGCGCCGACAGGTCCGTACTGCTCGGTTCCGTACTTTATCACAATGTCGCTCCCCGTCGCTTTCTTCACGATGGGCGGCTTGTAGCCCGTGATGTTGTTAATCTTTACGCGCAATTCCTCCACGGCTTCGGTCAGAGAGTCGGGAGCATCCTCAGGCATCACGACCGAATAGTTCTCCATATTCTTTCCGTTCAGCACAATCACTCCGTTGTTCCTCCTGAAATGATAGTCGTAACCCGCCGCAAGGCTCGTCAGCGCGCCGCCCGTCAGGTACTCGACCGCCGCAAGCGTTGCTTCGTCGGACCCGCCGAGAATGACCACCTTGTTTTCCGTCACGCGGATGATGTAATCCATGCTGTGGCATTTGCGGTCGTTTTGCAACTCGTTCAGTGCGTCAACCGAGGCTTGGCGGTTCGTCTCCCCCACCAGGATCTCATACCGATCGTTCGGGACCTCCGCCCCTTTCCGCACGAAGTCGGTATCGGTTTCCAAGCGGATTCCGAATTGCGCCGAAATGCTCTTCTGCAGCGTCACCGTGGATTTTCGGATTGCATCGGTTGCATACTCGTTGCAAAGGATTGTAAAGTTCTTCCAATCAAAACTCGCCGACGCCTGCGTGGTCTGCTCAGTCCCGCCGCCCGTCCGCGTCGTGTCACCGCTCTCTCCGCCTTTTCCGCCGCACGCCGCCAGTACCGCGACAAGCAACAGAATCGGAATCAGAACGAAGCGTTTCTTTTTTCCGTGTCCCATCGTTTCATCCTTTCTCAAAACACCGCCGAAATTGTGCGGTATCGTCTCAAACACACAGGAGGGTCCACCGAACCGCAAATGCAATCGGTTGTCCCTCCTGTGCTTTCTTATCCGTTCCGGATTCTCAGTAATACGGTGTGAAATGGTTCGCGTCGGGGTCCGCCGTGAGAATTCCGCCGCCTGCCGGACGGCTGTCCGATTCGGTCGGTTCCACCGATTCGGTCGTTTTTTCCGATTCGGTTGCGCGGTCCGAATCCTCCTCGCGCCCCGCAAACGGTTTCGCGGTCGTTTCCTCGCAGATGACAGACTCCGTGCCGTCACGGGAGAGGTCCGGTTTTCTCCCCCCGCACGCCGCAAGCGGCAGGCAGAGGAGAAGCACGAGCAACGGAATTGTCAGGCGCTTTTTCCGGTCCGGCTCAGTCCGCAAGCGTAACACCGAAAAATTCATAGAACGTCTTCAGCATGCCCTTGATAACCGATTCCTGACCCTTATACCAACCGTTGAAGTCCGGAGCCGCGACCGAATTCATCATCAACTCATACTGGTTTCCCGAAACGCCGGTCTGCGTGGAATACACCCAACCGAAATCGTAGGTCAGGGATTGCCGAATCAGGTCAATCATTTCGGAATCCTTTTCATCTTGCGCGTCTCTGAGTTTCATCGATTTCTCGTAAACGGTCTCCGCAACCGTATCGGTGGACTCGCGGCAGATTGCCTCAATCACAAACCCGATGTCGTCCAGTTTTTCGGTTTCCGTCTGCGGGATGCAGACCATGGATGCGTCGTTAGAAGTCGTGTAGTATGCGCCCTGCGCTTCGTTGAACATCGGGCAGGGAATGATTCCGTAATCAAGGTCTTTCTGGTCCCGCATGACGGAAGCGGAATTCAGTTGTCCCCACAGGAACAACGCGCGTCCGCCGGAGAAGATTTCCTGCGGCTCATTGGTCTCACTGGTATAGTAAATCCCCTCGTAGTTGTTGAACGCATCGTGAATTTTCGTCACAACGTTTCCCGTGCGTTCCGTGTTCCAGACAATCTCGCCCTCTTTGGTCAGTGTGGGCGTGTTGTAAACCACGATGGCGGCGCGGATACTGTTCTGTAACATCACAAGTCCGAACTTATCACCGGCATCCGGTCCGTTGTTATTCAAATCGGTGTAAATATCCTTGGAAATGCGCACCATCTCATCATGGGTCCACTTCTTGTTCCGCACCGTTTCATAGAGGTCGGGGACGGAAAATTCCGCCGCAATGGACTTGTTGAAGAGTACGCAGTTCATGGATTGCAGCATGGAAATCGCAAAGTCACCCGTTGCCTGATAGCAAACGTCGTTGACGGTCAGCGCTTCCACTGCCTGCTGTCCCCACCAGTCGCCCGCAAAAGTCAGGTTGGGAACGGTGTTCAGATTCAGCAAATCGCCCTGCGCGATGTTGAACGCAATGTAGGATTGCGCGCCGAACAAGAAGTCGTAGGCAGAGTCTCCGCCCGCCGCAATGGAGTTGTGAATTGCATTTATAAAGACGTCGCGGTGGTCCCAGTCGTCCACCACAGACTTGAAATTGAAAACGGCTTTGTATTTGGACTCCACCCGCTGATTTCTTCTGTATACCGCATCGGGAATCGGGGTGTTGGTCTCCTCTTTGATGTCAAACTCGTCCTTGTACTCGGTCCGCAGAAGCACGTTAAAGGTCTTTCCGCCGAAGTCGCGGTCCTCAAGCGGGGCTATGGCATCCCCGCCCGAGGTCTGGGATTCCCGCGTCTTGTCGTCCCCGTCCGGATTCGCGGGCGTTTTTCCCTTGCAGGCAGACAGAACCGACAAAAGCATCGCCAATGCAAGCAGGAGCAGGGTCATGCTGACAACAATTCTTTTCATGGCTTTTCCTCTTTTCTCCTTTTGGATTTGTGTTAGTTCACTTTGACAAGCGTCAGGTCGCAAACCTCAAACCACACCACCGATTTTTCGTAGGTGTTGATGTCAAACATCATCAAGGGATCCGTAATCTGACTTTCCGTCAACGTAAAAGTGTATTCCTGCAGGGTCCAGTCCTTGGTAACCGAAAACTTTTCGTAGTTAAACCGGTCGTTTTCTTTCAGCGTAATCTTTACGCGCAAAGCATCGGTTTTCGCCGAATCCGCCCGCACCTTGAAGGTGAGTTTGTAGGTTCCCGCGCCGTACATGGCAGTCTCGTCTCCGATGTAGCGTCTCACGCCTGCCCACTGCTTAAAGACCACGTTGTCGGTGCGGTAAATCACGGTTCCGTTCTCCACCTTGGAGCAGAGTTGCTGACCGCCCGTTGCTCTTGCGTAGTGCGAAATCTCGCCGCTGTCCGCAAGGAGCAGATTCTCACCGCTGTACTGCGGAATCAGATAGAGATTGCCGTTTCTTGTCGTGGCGCTCTTGCACAGTCCTGCGGATGCAAGTGCAGAAGCCTTGACGTATGCCACGCCGTTCACGTCGACCGTTGCGGCAGTCTTTTCCGTGCGGAGCATGGTTCGGATTTCCTCGTAAGGAAGCAGCATTTCGCCGTCCCGATTCACAACAGGATTATCGAACATCAACTGCAACGCGCCGATATAGACCTTGGCAGGCATCACATAATCGGCGTAATGGTCCTCCCGCTTCACAGGCGTAAAGCCCGCTTCGGTTTTGTAGTTGCAGGTGTTTTCGTCCGTGTCAAGCCGAAGCCCGATACCGCTCGCACTGCTGACCGTTGTGCCGTCAATGGCATAGTTCACAATATCGAATGTGTAATTGTTCGTGTAGAGATACCCCTCCGCATTTTCCACCAGAATGCCGCTTTGGGTCTGCATCTGCCTGTAGTTTCCGACCGACAGATTCCGAATTGCGAACTTCTTCTGGTTGGTCCCCATGTTGTGACAACGGATAATCCGCGGCGCAAAGGTGCAGTCCACCGTGTCGATGTTGTTGATGGTCATGTCGATTTTGGTAACCTTCTGCCCTGCGTTATAGATGTTGTCGATAATCGCGTCATCCGAGCGGAACACGTGAATGTCCTCCAGAAGCACGTCGTACACGTCATCCTGCGGGTAGATTGCCGCACAGGTCGTTCCGACCATCATGTCGCGGTAGGTAATGCCCGAGGAAAAGACCATGGTATTATCGCCGCAATAGATGAAGCAATGCTCCACGAGAGTTCCCGATGAACCGATGAATGCGGAAATTCCGTCGGTACTAATCATGGTAGAGAGGACCTTGGTGTTGCGGATGTCCCCCCGCTGCCCGCGCGTTGCAATGTTGAAGCACTGCGCGTCCAGCAGGAACACGCCGTCAATCTGCGTATCGTCCGCATCGGGCCAGATGTAAATCATCATGCCGCCCTTGGTATCTTTGATGATGTCGCGGGTATACTTTGCGAAATTCTCAAACGGGTCGACAATCGCACCGCGACCGATTACGCGGACATAATCCGCCTTGACGTCGATGCGCGCGTGAAGCACTGCCCCGGGCGCGATGTATACGGTTTTCCCGGGTTCGGTCAGTTCCAGAACGCCGCCCTCAACCTCGTACCACCCCTCCACACGAATCGTGTTGGGGTCGTCGAGGTCGACGTCATCGGGAAATTCGGGATAATCCGCAAAAACCGAAAGGATGGTATCGTCTTGGTCATCCAGACGAATCATGAAGTATTCGGGCTTATCCAACCAGACCGAAATCACGCCGTTCTTGTATTCGTGGCGGAAATTCTTTGCAGAGGGCATCAGCGAATAGAACTCAAAGTCGCGCTTGACCGCAATGTCCACCCGCACCGCTTGCCCGCTGAACGCGAACGCCGAGAAGCGGCGGTGGCTGTCCATTCCGCAGTTGGGGTTACGGCTGACGGAGCTGTGCATGGTATGGTTGTAGACCGGCAGTTTCGCCGTTTTGTCCCCTTGCGTGACCGTCACCGAATAGGTGTAATCCCGTCTGACCTGCTCGGGGAATTCGGGATATACTTCCAGCAGGTCCTGCTTATAGTAGTCCTCTTTCGTCATCAAATCCATGGAATAAACTCCTTTTTCAAACGTGCAGGTTCCGTCCGCAAGCAGAATTTTCTCGCGGAAATGCGCGATTGCCTTTCGGCTCTGCGTCGCACTGCCGCCGATAAGGGTCAGTTTACCGTCCTCGCAGACCGTCCCCCAGTCCTTACCGTTCAGCGCTGCGCGTTCTTTTTCTTCAAAAATGAGGTTCGCATCGGCGGCGTTTTTCACGACCTCCGCGCGCTTGCCCGTTGCGGTCAGCAGGCTGCTCTCCAACCCCTGCCAGAGCGATTTGTGCGTCTCATCCGCCAAGGAATAGAAGATTTTTACCGTGCCGATTTCCGCCGCTCCGAACAGCAGTTTCTCTGCGGGGTACGTCCCCTCGCGCAGGCAGACCGTCGGATCCGCGATGCAGACGTAGCCGTTCACGATGTAATTTTCGAGGAAGTACGTAACCGCTTGTGCAACCGCCGACTCGCTTCCGCCGAGCAGGTAAATCCGATTTCCCTCACGGATAATCTGGAGGTCCATCTCCTTGATGTCCGAGGCTGTGCGGCGGTTGGTGTTTCCGACCAGAATTTCCTTGGTGTCAGTTGGGACCGTCCCCCCGCGGCGGACAAAGTCGGTGTCGGTTTCCAACGTGACGCCGCACATGTCCTGCAAGCCGTTCCGGAGTGTGACGGTCAGCGCCCGAACCGCGTTGTCCGCATCCTCGGCGCAAAGAATTTTATAGCCGGTCAAATCCATTGCGTTCGGCGGCGGACCGTTCTCGCCTGTGGTCCCCGTCTCCTCCGTTTGGGTGGGCGTTTTTGCGCAGGCGGTACAAAGCATCAAAAGCGCCATCAGCAGTGCGACTGCCGAAATGAATGTTTTTCTCATTTCCGCGTATTTTCTTCCTTTCCTTTTGAATTGCCCCGAGCGGCTGTCACCCCGTCCCGGGATTGCGATTCCATTTCTGTTTGTATCATTATACCACAGTAAAACTGCCCCCGCAATCCATAAAGCGACTGAATCATATCACAATCCTACGATTCTGTGCGTGGGCATTGGTGATTATATGCAATCGACGTCCCTCTTTTTTGTTCTCTTTCCACAAGTGGCGGCAATGTCCCCTCCGGCTTGAAGGCCTTGGGCGTTGCACAAACCCTAAGCCCTCGGGCTTTGCCCGAACCTTAAGACCTTGGGCGTCGCTCAAACCCTAAGACCTTGGGCTTTGCCCAAACCCACTTAGAAAACTTTTGAAAAAGTTTTCTAAGAACTTTCAAAACTTTAACTAAGGGGGAATTTACCCCTATGTTTTAGTTGTTCTGTTTTTTGTAGCCATATACGCTCTACGAATTCCGGCTGCTCCCGAGCCGCATTCCGCCAGCGAAATGCGGACGACGGCAACTTGTTGCCTTGTCTCATCTCCCGCTACCGGATAAAAGCAGAAGGAAAATTACATTTGAATCGGGCGGAACGACCCGCGTGTCGTTCCGTTTCGTTTCTTAAGTCAATACTGCGCAATTCCGATGGTGAAATCGCGAAGCCGGATTTTTCGTCAGACAATACAAAAATTCGCAGGCTGTAGCGCGGCTACAGGCAAGGATTTTTGTGAAGTATAACGGGAAAGGCGCGAATGAGTGCGCCAATCATGAATTGCGCGGTGGTGCCTTAAATTTTTGCTTGCCTACCTTGTTGTGTAGTACGAAAGGAATCTTGCAAAAAGGCTTCCCCTTGGGGGGAAGCTGGCGCGTTAGCGACTGATGAGGGGGGATAAATCTGCTCTCCCATAGGAATGTATCTTTCAACCGAAGCGGAACGACCCGCGTGTCGTTCCGTTCCATTCAATTGTAACATTCCTACCACTTCTATCCGGTAGCGGGAGCGAGGCAAGGCGGGAAAACCGCCGCCGACAAAATCCCGCTGGACGGGATTTTGCGCGGGAGCAGCCGGAATTCGTAGTGCTTATACGGCTACAGAAAAATCAGTACCACCTAAATATAAGGGTAAAATCCCCCTTGGTTAAAGTTTTGAAAGTCCTTAGAAAACTTTTTCAAAAGTTTTCTAAGTGGGTTTGGGCAACGCCCAAGGTCTTCAGTCTCCTGCCTTGAGCAGCCTTTTTTGCGCATAGAAGTCATAATACGATTGAATAATATCAGAATCCGACGATGCCGAGGGGAAACGGTTGAAACGGATCGAAATCAATGTTAAAATGGAAGAAAAGAACGGAAATTTGCGGTGAAAGAGCCAAAAGGCGGACCGTAAATATAAAAAAACGACGCACGGAACGGTGCAAAGGACGGGGGAAAGAAATGGAATTACCAAACATTCAAATCGGAAGCGCGGGACTGTGGAAAAGCCCGCCGGAGTATCTCTGTATGCCGGAATACCGGATAGTGGACAAATACGAGTTGGAATGCTACGTAACGGACACGGGGAAGATTTTCGTGGAGGACGAACCGCTCGAACCGCATAAAGATTGCTTTCTGTTCGTGCGCCCGGGGCAGTTGCGGCGCGCGGAGTTTCCGTACGAGACAAGGTTCCTCTATTTTTATCTGCCGAAAGCCGAGAATCCCGAACTGAAAGAACTGATAAACGCGCTCCCCACGTGGCTTCCGGCAAATAAAGAACTGGCGGACCTGTTCGACCACCTCCTTGCAAACAAAGATGACGAACTGCGCGCCCTCTGCCTGCTCATCGAACTTTTGTATCGGCTCAAGGAAGCGGGACCCGCGCGCGTCCTGCACCGCGCCTACGTGCAGGAGGGGCAGAGAGAAATCGTCTCGGCGGTCACCTATATGAAAGATAACCTGACCGCCAGAATCACCATTGCCGAGTTGGCACAGCGGGCAGGCTACAGCCAGTCGCATTTCACGCACCTGTTCCGCAAGTATATGAACTCATCACCCTACGATTATTTCATCGAACTGAAACTGAACGCGGCAAGTACGCAAATGCTCTCGGGCGCAAGCCTTGCGGACGTTGCGGAGCGATACGGCTTTTGCAGCGCCAGTCACTTCTGCGCCATCTTTCGGGAAAGGCGAAAAATGACACCGCATCAATATATCAAAGTGCGCAAGGAGGCGGAGTTCTGAGAAGTGACGTCCCGTCTCCCCTGCATTTTGTATTGCATAACAACCGAGAAATCACTCCGAGAGGCGGGTGATTTCTTTTTTCTTGCACAAAACGGACAAAACCGTTGCGAAACACACGCAATCACAGGATTATGATATTTCTTCGTCGGATTCTGGCTTGACATCGAAATATGAATATGCGATAATGAAAACGGTAGGCGGGAACGCTTTTCCCGTCCCCGCGCTTAGGAGCAGGATTGTCCCCTGTACGCTCCGGTTTCTATGCGCACAACCGCGATTCCGTTCTGTCACATTCAAAAAATATGAAAGAAAGGTGCGTGTAACGCATCACCCACAGGGGGGATGGTCGCGTTATGCAAAAATCGTATGAAAAAGGTTCTCACGCTCATTCTGTCCGTCTGTATGATTCTGTCCGTGATTGCCGTTGCGGTTTCCGCCGAAGATGGTGCCACAGTAAACTTCGAGGCGATTACCATGTACGCGGCAAAAGGCACACCCGAGGCAATCGACGGGGTGATGGACGAGGTCTACAAGAAAGCACCCGAAATCAAAGTAGAGGGTGCCGTTCCCGTAGGGAACGGAAAAGTAACCCGCACCAAGGTCCGCATGCGGATTCTGTGGGACGAAGAATTCCTCTACACATTCTTTGACATCACCGATAACTACATCACGCCCGAAGAACACGAAAAACAGTGGACGGAAAACTACACGGACCTGAACCAGTTCTGGAACGGCGACACCGTCAACGTCTACATCAACACCTCGGGCAAGATTCCCTCCGAACCCGCGAATTACAGAACCGAGCCCGGGATTGTCGGCTGCTCGGTTTACTGCGGCGGCGTCAACTACGGTCTGACCGGAAACAAACCGTACGCCGGAGCAGGTCACGCCGCAATGTGGGCAGACAGGATCATTCAGGACGACGACCCCGACAAGGCAGCAAAAGAAGCGGAAGTCGCGGCGGCGAAAGCGGTCCTGGATGCGGCTTGGTACCAGACCAGAATCGTAACCGAGGAAGTCACTGATTCAAATGGGAACCCCACCACGAAAACGGTTGGCTGGACCTGCGAAATGAAGATTAAGTTTGAAAGTTACACGCCCACGGCGGATGCCGTCATCGGCTTTGTCGCACAGATTGACTGCGACGATAAGGCAGCGGAAAAAACGCCGGGAAGCGGAAATTACGCTACCCGTGAATGCAGACTCTACACCAACCCGAAAGCGTTGGAACAGGTTCAACTTCAGTGCTACGATAACACCAACTACTTTGACAAACTGGTACTTGCCGTAGAGCCGCCGGTGGACCCGGACCCCACGCCGGATAATCCTGACCCCACACCGGACAATCCCGACCCCACGCCGGACAATCCCGACCCCACGCCGGACAATCCCG
>CAZVYZ010000009.1:0-3580 GCA_964630695.1 uncultured Ruminococcus sp. | reverse complement strand
CGACCCCACGCCGGACAATCCCGACCCCACGCCGGACAATCCCGACCCCACGCCGAACACGCCCGCAGCGACCACCGAGGAGAACACCGACGCAAAGACCGACGCAAAGACCGACGCAAAGACCGACGCTCCGAAAGATGACAAGAAAGGCGGATGCGCCTCCTCGATTGCCGAACTGGTACTTCTGACCCCCGTGCTTGCGGGATTCGCGCTCCTGAAGAAAAAGAAGAAATCTGAATAATTGATTTGAATTGTCAACTAAGGAGAAAAATATGAAAATTTTCAAAAAGATTTTGTCCCTCGCATTGGTCCTGACCATGCTCGCTACCTGCGCCGTTTCGGGGCTGGTGACAGCGAGTGCGGAAGGCGAAATAATATTCAACGGCTCAAATGATTTTACCAACCGTACCTTTACTTCCGAGACAGCAGGAAAGAAAGCGCGTTTTACGGGCGGAACCTACGGCACAATGTATATCGGCGGTTTTAATGCCAACTATACCACCTCCGAAGACATCTCCTTTATCTTTGATGCGGGAACCTTTAATGAGGTAAACCTTGCGTCCAGAAACAGTTGCAATGTTTCCGGTAATGTTGTTCTGACCATCAACGGCGGTACTTTTAACTATACACACGACTATAACACCGACCTTGATTATTTCGTTGCGGGAAAGCAACAACCCCAACACGCTATCATGATGGGTGACATTCGTGGCGTACGGTCTGCCGAAGGTGCGGCATGGTCATTGGGTGACTACCTTATGTCCGATAGCATTCAGTTTAACAATGTTGCAATTATTGTTGACGGCGGAAGTGAAACACTGGAATTGGATGCGATAGCGAATCAGGGCAGAACACCTCAGAAAAACGGCATTTGGATGGCTATCATCAACAACTGCACCGATGCTACCGTCCCCACTCTCTCGGGTAACTCCGGCGAGGGAACCACACTGACGAACAGCACGGACGAAAAATTCATTGACATCAGCAGTTTCCAAAGCGGCGATTACAAAATGTATGTCAAAGGCGGTAAGGCAACTCCGGTATTCGACGGAACCACCTTCCTCGGATTCAAGTTTGAATCCGACACTCCCAACATGATTCCGAAAATTTCATACAATTATGATAGCGGAAACGGAGCAAAAAAGAATGTTGTTTATCCGGGAATGAATGCAGAGGGTATCTATGACCTTTCCGCTTATTCTTCCGCAGGCGGATATGACCGCGTCATGATTGTTGAGTTTGAAGCAAAGCCTGCTGAAGCCCTCGGCGCATCGCTCCGTTATGTGAACGACGACGCAAACTTCAATGGCATCCGCTTCGGCGTGAAATTCTCGCAGAATTTCGTCACGGGCGCGGGTGAAGAAACCGCAAACTTCGGCGTTATCCTGATGGCAAAGAGCATTTATGACGCTCACGAGGGAGAATGGACCCTGGCGGAGTTGAAAGCCTCCGAAAAGGCTCGCATTGCAACCGGAAGATACTGCATTGAGGACCCCGCGGCACAAACCTACACCGTGAATGCAGTTCTCTACAACATCCCCGAAGCCAACTACGAGAGCGACATCATCGCCATCCCCTACATCGGCGATACGCTGTACACCGACGCGGCGGCGACCCGCTCCATGTATGAGGTCGCGCGTGCCTGCGTAAACGATGCAAACGCTGCCCAAGAAGCCAAGGATTACTGCCAGACCATCCTTGACAGCGTAAATCCCACCAGTGCAAATTAACAAGGCAAAGGAGAAAACATCATGAAAAAAACATATCTCCCCGTTTCCCTTTCCATCGAGCGTTTTGAGGGTATCGACGTGCTGACCACCAGTACCCCCGCGGACCTGACCATTAAGGAGAGCGAACACTACTTCAACGGCGGTTACGGCTTCTTTGAATAATCCAAGCATCAAACGGCAAAGCCGTTCCATACCGATTGGTATGGAACGGCTTTTTGCGTTTTGCGCATCAAAGCGCGTATTTGGTTTTGAACCGCCCGAAAATGCTTCCGATTGGGTAGACGAACAATTCCAGAAACACGACGTTCGACACCGCGTAGGTCACGGTAACGGGCATTGCCATGGCAAGCGCCGCAAAGTAGCGCGGGAAATTGAAATACCCGTCCATCCAGAGGACGGTCAGAATGTCCATAAGGAACGAATACAGCACCCCTGCCACGATTCCGTACAGCCCGAGAAAAATCCGGCTCTTTTTCAGCGGTTTTGCAAGCAGTCCCGCGAGGAAACCGACAATTCCCCACGCAAACATCTGAAACGGAGTCCACGCCCCCTGCCCGAAATAGAAATTGGAAATCACCGCCGAAAGCGCACCGCACAGGAACCCCGTTTCGCTTCCGAAATACATGGCCGTCAGAACCACCATTGCTGTCACGGGCTTGAAACTCGGAATCGGCGCAAGCAGGATTCTCCCGAGAACCGAAAGCGCGGTCAGAATCGCAAGCGGAATCAGCCGTTCGGCGCCTTTCGCGCTCCATTCAAAGTACAGAAAAAACGGAACGCAGGCAAGCACTGCCACGCAGAGCGAAATCCACGCATGCCGCTTCTCCGAAAACAGCATGGTCCCACCGATTACGACCGTCGGCACCAGAACGCAAAGAATCACGCAAGAGACCCACTTTTTCAATTTTCCGCTTTCTGCCATTCCGCATCCCCCGCAATTCAAACCGCCGCAGATTTTCCGCCCACTCGGGCTACCCGTTTCAGTATACCACATTCCGACACTTTTTGCAAGAGGAAAACGGATTTTTCGGGCGTTCGGGAGCCGTCCCACGCCCGGGAACAGCCGTCATTTCCGTTTTTTTCTGTCACGGGCAGCGGACCGCTCCTGCTTTCTCATCTTTTTTTCGCAAATGCTCTTGACAAATCTAATACTTCGTGATATGATATATAGCGTGATAGGATGTATTGCTAAAAAAGAGTCGTCGCCCGCAAAAAGCGGGATTTCGGTCAGAATTTCAGGGTTTTTGACCCACTCTACGCAGAGTAGAGTGCCGTTCTACGGTAAAGAGAGCGGTAGAATCGGAAGCGTAGAGAGGAGAGTGCGCAGAATAGGTTGTTCTATCCCTCTGTGCGCGGTATAATAGGAGCAGACAAAGCCGCGGCGGAAACGGCGCGACGGAAAGGACGGTCCTTTATGACAGTCGGCACAACCAATCCCGAAATCCGATACTATTCCAACGAACGCACCGAGGAATTTTCGGGCATTACCCGCAAGACCATCACCATCGACAGCTCCTACCGTTATCTTCATAAGAATCCGTTTCGGAAGATTGCGGAATTTCTCGTTTACCGTGTCATCATGACCCCCGTTGCCGCGCTGTGGTGTAAAATCAAGTACCGCGCAAAAATTGTCGGGCGCGAAAAACTCCGCACCTGCGGCAGATTCGGCTATTTCCTCTACGGAAACCATACCCTCATGGACGGCGACGCATTTCTGCCCTCGCTCTGCGCGTTTCCGAAAAAAACGATGGTCGTCGTAAATGCCGATAACCTGTCGGTCCCCGTAACCAAAACTAGACACTCCGTGCTGATATAGACTATGGCTTCTGGGAAGCTAATACCACCTATGG
>CAZVYZ010000008.1:0-47931 GCA_964630695.1 uncultured Ruminococcus sp. | reverse complement strand
ATACGTCTCGGGCTTTTTCCCCGACCTTATCTATCTGCCCGAGCGGGACTTTTCAACCGAGCAATTCCTCTCCGACGTTCGTGCGGCGCAGGCAAAGCACCCGAACGTCGTGGTGGCAGTCTCGGAGGGCATCCGATTTGCCGACGGTCACTACGTCGGCGAGGGGGCGCAGAGCGGCGCGGTGGATGCGTTCGGTCATGCCTATCTCGCGGGCGCGGGAAAGGTGTTGGAGCAGATTGTCAAGCAGGAGATCGGCTGTAAGGTCCGTTCGGTCGAGCTGAACCTGCCGCAACGCTGTGCGGCGCATCTGGCGTCGGGGACCGACCTTGCGGAATCGGTCGGAGTCGGCAGAGCGGCGGTCGCGGCGGCGGTCGCGGGGGTCAGCGGAGAGATGATGAGCATCGAGCGCACGGGCGACGCTCCTTATGCGGTCCGCTTCGGGCATTCCGCCATTGCGGGAATTGCAAACCGCGTCCGTCGGGTGGATGACGCCTATGTCAATGCAGTCGGCAACGGAATGACCGACGCGTTCCGCACCTACATCCTCCCACTGATTCGCGGGGAGGCGGCTTCGGTTTGGGAAAACGGAATTCCGAAGCACTTCATACTGTAAGGAGAAGCGTACCGGTGGGTAGTTACCGGTATCATCGCGGAAGTAACGCAAACGCAAATCATCCTGAAGAACCGGATTATACAAGGAGTAAATCATGAGCAGCAAGAAAGAATACAAGCGCATGCTCGCGAAGATGTCACCGGAAGAGAGAGCATTACACAAGGAACGCATGAAGCGCTTCGGTGAGAAGAAATCGTTTGGTGCAACCTTAGCAGGTTTCATGGTTGCCCTTAAAATCACTTCATTGTTGGCAAAAAAGGAGAAGTGAGCAATGGATATCGTTCAGAAGCAGTCAGAGAAAATCACGAGACCTTTCAAGAGTATGACTTTAAGCGAAGGGCAGCATACATTGGGAATTTACAAGCCGGAACAGGATGATAAGGAGAGAATCGCATGAAAATTGCTGTGATTACCGGTGCCTCGTCCGGAATGGGGCGCGAGTTCGTTCTGCGGCTTGCAAAAGAAAAGCCGTTTGATGAAATCTGGGTCATTGCCCGCCGACTGGAGCGCCTGCAGTCCCTGCAAACATTGGTTCCGGAGGTGAAAATCCGTCCGCTTGCGATGGATTTGACGCGGGAGGATTCTTTGGAGGAATACAAGACCCTGCTTGCCGCCGAGAACCCCGAGGTCTCGGTGTTGGTCAATGCGAGCGGGTTCGGGAAATTCGGGGCATTTGAGGATATTGAACTTTCGGAACAACTGAATATGATTGACCTCAACGACAAGGCATACGTTGCGATGACCTACCTGACCCTGCCGTATATGCGTGCGGGTGGGGAAATCTATCAGTTGGATTCGCTGTCTTCGTTTCAGCCGGTTCCGTATATCACGGTTTACGGCGCGACCAAGGCGTTCATACTCAGTTTCAGCCGCGCGCTGAACGTGGAACTGAAGAAACGGAAAATCCGTTCCATGGCAGTCTGCCCGGGGTGGGTCAGAACCGAATTTTTTGACCGCGCCGTGCGGGATGACACCATCACCTACTATAACCGCTTCTTCACCCCCGAAGAAGTGGTTGCCCGCGCTTTGCGTGATATGAAGAAAGGAAAGGACGTTTCGGTCTGCGGTGCTTCCATCCGTGCGCAGGTATGGCTGACCAAACTGCTCCCGCACCGACTTGTGATGAAAATCTGGTGCCGCCAGCAAAAGAAATAAGATTTCGGACAGGTTGTTCTAAACTGCGGTATCCTCCCATACACTGTATCAAGACGGATGCGTTTGAGCAGTCGGATGGGAGGATTTTTTATGAAAACGGTATTGGTCGTAATGGGGACAAGACCCGAGGCAATCAAACTTTGTCCCGTCATTCTGGAATTGCGGAAACGGGAGGACATCCGAACGGTTGTACTGTCTACGGGTCAGCACGGCGCACTCCTGACGAACGCCATGGCATGTTTCGGCATCTCTGCGGATGAAACGCTGCCGCCTCCACCCGCGCAAACGGGTCCTGCGGCTGTGATGGGGCATCTGCTCGGGACGCTGGATGCCGCACTCGGGCGTCTCTGCCCTGATTTCCTGATGGTACAGGGCGATACGGCAAGTGCATTTGCGGGCGCACTGGCGGGGTTCTATCGCGGGGTTCCGATTGCACACGTGGAGGCGGGACTGCGGACCTACCATATCCGCTCGCCGTTTCCGGAGGAAATGCACCGCAGGTCGATTGCCCCGCTGGCTGACCTGCATTTTGCCCCGACCGTCACGGCAAAGCGGAATCTGCTCCGCGAGGGAATTCCCGAAAAACAGGTCTATCTGACGGGAAACACGGTGATTGACGCGCTGAAATACAGTCTGGTGTCCTGCACGCCGCACAACATGCCGATTCTGCCGCAGGGAAAGCGCCTGATTCTGTTTACCGCACACAGGAGGGAGAGTTGGGGGGAGCCGATGCGCGAAATGCTCCGCGCGCTCAGAACGACGGTGGAGCGCTTTCCTGATACTTACGCGCTCTGCCCGCTCCATCCGAATCCCATCGTGCGGCAGGCAGCCGCGGAGATTCTGGTCGGGTGTGAACGGATTGCGGTCATCGACCCGCCGAACCTGACGGTCTTTCACCATCTGCTTGCCCGTGCGGCAGTGGTCATGACCGACAGCGGCGGCATTCAGGAGGAGTCCTGCGCACTCGGAATTCCGACCTTGGTCATGCGGCATTCGACGGAGCGGACCGAGGGAGTGCGTGCGGGGTGTCTGCGTCTGGTCGGGACCGACGCTGCGGGAATCGCCGCATCCGCTGCGGAACTTCTGCGCGAGAACTCCGAGGTTTATGCCGCAATGCGGCATCCGTGCGGTGTGTTCGGGAACGGAAACGCCGCGGGGAGAATCGTCCGAATCCTCGGTCAGCGAATGGAACGGTGAAAAAAAGGTCTCCAATCCCGTCCGGTCGGCGGGATGCGGGGACCTTTTTCGTATTGCTCCGACATATATTGATATAAATATAACCGATATGAGAAAAAAACACTTTACAAATCGGCTCGGTTGTGCTATAATATATCTTGATATATTTTTGTCAAATTTCGGAGGAGTGAACAATGAACAAAATTTCCATCATCGGAACAGGCAGCGTCGGCTCCACAATCGCTTATACCCTGACGGTTATGGGACTGGCGACGGAGATCGTCATGATTGACATCAACAACGAGAAAGCGCTCGGCGAGGCGCTGGACATCCGGCAGGGAACTCCGTTTTGCAGTGCCTGCTCGGTTTACGCGGGCGATTACCGTGACGCGGCGGGGTCCGATATCGTAATCCTGACTTCCGGTATCGCAAGAAAGCCGGGGCAGACGAGACTGGAGTTGGCGCAGACGAACGTCAACATCACCAAGAGCATCATTCCCGAAATTACGAAATATGCGCCGAACGCAATCTACATCATCGTCAGCAATCCCGTTGACGTGCTGACCTACACGTTCCTCAAACTTTCGGGTCTGCCCGAAAGCCATATCATCGGTTCCGGAACCATTCTCGATACGGCGCGTCTGCGTTCGCGCCTTTCCGAATACTACAATATCAATCAGGGGAACGTCCATGCCTACGTGTTCGGCGAACACGGCGACTCCTCGTTCATTCCGTGGTCGGTTGCAAACATTTCCAACGTGCCGATTAAGGAATGCGGCAAACTGATTCTGACGCCGGGAATGACCAGTCCCGAATTGGATTTCGATGAAGTGGAGCAGTATGTGCGCAAGTCGGGCGGACGCGTTATCGCAAGAAAGGGCGCTACGTTCTATGCGGTTTCGGTTTCGGTCTGCCACATCTGCAAGTGCATTTTCGACGGTATGGATACGACCATGACCGTTTCCACCATGATGCACGGAGAGTACGGCGTAAGCGACGTCTGCCTGAGTACGCTGAACATGATTGGTCACGACGGTATCCGCGGCAAGGTCAACGTTCCGCTGACCGACGAAGAGGTTGCAAAACTCCGCTACAGCGCTGACACGCTCAAGGGCGTTATCAACAGCCTGAATATCTGAGGTGAACGAGATGGAATACCGTATTGAACATGATTCCATGGGCGAGGTCAAGGTCCCTGCGGACAAACTGTGGGCGGCGCAGACCGAGCGAAGCCATGAAAATTTCCTCATCGGTGTCGGAACCGAGACGATGCCACGCGAAATCACACATGCGTTCGGCATTCTCAAGCGTGCGGCAGCAATGGCGAACGCGGAACTGAAGCCCGAAAAAATGACGGCGGAAAAACTGCGGGTCATTACAGAGGCTTGCGACGAGGTGATTTCCGGTAAACTCAACGAGCATTTTCCGTTGGTTGTCTGGCAGACCGGTTCGGGTACGCAGTCGAATATGAATGCAAACGAGGTCATTGCCAACCGCGCCAATCAGTTGGCGGGGGCGAAACTCTGCCATCCGAACGATGACATCAACATGAGCCAGTCCTCCAACGACACGTTCCCGACGGCGATGCACATTTCCGCCGTGATTGCAATTGAGGATAAACTGATTCCCGCGATTGAGACGTTAATCGAGACGTTCCGCCGTCTGGAGGAGGAGAACGAGGGAATCGTCAAGTCCGGCAGAACGCACCTGCAGGACGCGACCCCAATCAAGTTCAGCCAGGAAATTTCGGGCTGGAGAAGCAGTCTGGAACGCGACGTGGAACTTTTGAAACTCGCCGTCGGTCCGCTTCATGAGTTGGCACTCGGCGGCACGGCGGTCGGAACCGGACTGAACGCTCCCAAGGGATTCTCCGAGTTGGTTGCGGCAAAGGTTGCGGAACTGACGGGCAAGAAATTTGTCACCGCACCGAACAAATTCCACGCGCTGACCTCCAAAGACGAGTTGGTCTTTGCGCACGGAGCCATCAAGGCAACGGCTTGCGACATGATGAAGATTGCGAACGACGTCCGCTGGCTCGCAAGCGGACCGCGTGACGGTCTGGGCGAGATTCACATTCCCGAGAACGAGCCGGGGTCGTCGATTATGCCGGGGAAAGTCAACCCCACGCAGTGCGAGGCGGTCACCATGGTTGCCGTGCAGGTCATGGGCAACGATGTGGCGGTCGGTATGGCGGCGTCGCAGGGCAACTTTGAACTGAACGTGTTCATGCCCGTGGCGGCATATAACTTCCTGCAATCTGCGCGCCTGTTGGCGGAAGCAATCGTTTCGTTCAATAAGAACTGCGCGGTCGGCATTACGGCGAACAAGGATAAGATGTATCATAACCTGCACAATTCGCTGATGTTGGTCACGGCGCTGAATCCTTACATCGGATACGAAAACGCGGCTAAGACCGCAAAGAAAGCATTCAAGGACAATATTTCGCTTAAGGAAGCCTGCGTGGAACTCGGCTTTTTAACGGCGGAGAGATTTGACGAGGTATTTCATCCGGAACAGATGGTCTGACCGGAGACGGGAGGGTACGGTTTTGTTAAAAGTCAGTTATTTTCCGGGTTGCACGCTCCGCACCAAAGCGAAAGAGTTGGACCGATGGGCGAGAGAGAGCGCATTGGCGCTCGGCGTGGAACTGTGCGAGATTCCGGACTGGCAGTGTTGCGGCGGTGTGTTCGTCAGTGCGAAAGATGAAATTGCGACCAAGTTGTCGAGCGTTCGCGCGCTGATTGCGGCGCGGGACGCGGGACAGCCGCTTCTGACGGTCTGCTCCGCCTGCCACAATGTCATCAAGCAAACCAATCACGCCATGCAGACGGACGAGGTATTTGCCGACCGCGTGAACCGCTATCTTGCGCAGGATAAAAACGCGGTGGAGCCGTATCACGGCGAGGCAACGGTACAGCACTATCTGGAAATGCTCCGTGATACGGTCGGGTTCGATGCGCTCCGCGCGGCGGTGAAAAAGCCGCTGACAGGGCGGAAAATCGGCGCGTATTACGGCTGTATGCTTCTCCGCCCGGGCAAGGTGATGGCATTTGACGACGTGGAAAATCCCCGCGTGATGGAGGATTTCATCCGTGCGCTCGGTGCAGAGCCTGTCGTTTATCCGCGCAGAAACGAATGCTGCGGCGGATACGTTGTCATGGAGGACGCGGAGTCGGCAAAAAAGAGGTCGGGCGCTGTCTCGGACAGCGCGGCGGCGCATGGCGCAGAGTTGCTTGTGACCGCCTGCCCGCTTTGCAAATACAATCTTGTGAAGAACGGAAGCCGCGTTCCGGTGGTCTATTTCACCGAACTGTTGGCGGAAGCGCTCGGAATCAAGGAGGAGTCCCATGCAGAATAAAAAGGAATTGGAAACGGAACAGGTCCTGCGCATGAGCGGCGTGAATCCGCGCAAATGTATGCGGTGCGGCAAATGCTCGGGAACCTGCCCGTCGTATGATGAGATGGAATACCATCCGCATCAGTTTGTTTATATGGTGGAAACAGGCGACGTGGAAACGCTGATGAAGTCGCCGTCGGTTTACAAATGCCTGTCCTGCTTTGCCTGCGTGGAGCGTTGCCCGCGCGACGTGGAGCCGGCAAAGTTGATTGAAGCGATTCGGCTGCTTGCAATCCGCGAAAAGGGTGCCAATCACATGACGGCGGACGACATTCCCGCGCTGGTGGATGAGGATCTGCCGCAACAGGCAATCGTCAGCGCCATGCGCAAATATTCCAAATAAGAAAGGAGAAAACAAACCATGCAAAGAATCGGCGTATTCGTCTGCCACTGCGGTACCAATATCGCGGGAACGGTGGATGTCAAGGCGGTTGCGGAAGCGATCGGTCACGAACCGGGTGTCGTTTTCTCCACCGACTATCAGTATATGTGCTCGCAGGCGGGGCAGAACATGATTATCGAATCGGTCAAAGAACATCACCTGACCGGAATCGTCGTCTGTTCCTGCTCTCCGCGTATGCACGAGGCAACTTTCCGCAAGACCGCTGCGGCGGCGGGGCTGAACCCCTATATGGTGGAAATTGCCAACATCCGCGAGCAATGCTCGTGGGTCCATAAGGACATGGCAACCGGAACCGAAAAGGCGATTATCCTTGCCAAAGCGGCGGTTGCAAAGGTCAACCTCAACGCGCCGCTGACCCCGGGCGAATCTCCCGTTACCAAGCGGGCGCTTGTCATCGGCGGCGGTATCGCGGGTATCCAGACGGCTCTGGACATTGCGGACGCGGGCTTTCCAGTGGATATTGTGGAGACCAAGCCGACCATCGGCGGGAAGATGGCACAGCTTGACAAAACGTTCCCTACGCTGGACTGCGCGGCGTGTATCCTGACCCCGAAAATGGTGGATGTGGCGCAGAATGACAAAATCCGCATCTTTTCCTACTCCGAGGTGACCGACGTCAAGGGATTTGTCGGCAATTTCAAGGTGACCATCAAGCGTAAGGCTCGCTATGTGAAAGAGGACGTCTGCACCGGTTGCGGTCTTTGCACCGAGAAATGCCCGCAGAAAAAAGTTCCGAACGAGTTCAACCTCGGCATGGACAACCGTCATGCCATTTACATCCCGTTCGCACAGGCGGTTCCGAAAGTGGCAACCATCGACCCGAGCGCCTGCATGATGCTGAAAAGCGGCAAATGCGGTATCTGCTCCAAGGTCTGCGGCGCCGGCGCAATCGATTACAAGGCAAAGGATGAATTCGTGGAGGAGCAGTACGGCGCGATTGTTGTCGCAACCGGCTTCAACCCCATTTCGATGGAAAAATTCGACGAATTTGCCTACAGCGCATCCAAAGACGTGATTACTTCTCTGGAATTGGAACGCTTGATGAATGCGGCGGGACCGACCGGCGGAACCCTGCTCCGTCCCTCCGATAAGACCCACCCGCACACCATCGTGTTCGTGCAGTGCGTGGGGTCGCGTTGCGCGGCTTGCTCGGAAAAGGGCAAAGAATACTGCTCCAAAATCTGCTGTATGTACACGGCGAAGCACGCGATGCTGATTCGCGATAAATATCCCGACACCGAAGTTTACGTCTTTTACATTGACGTGCGGACCCCGGGAAAGAACTTCGACGAATTCTACCGCCGCGCGGTGGAGGAATACGGCGTGCATTACGTCAAGGGCATGGTCGGCAAAGTGGAACCCGAGGGGAACAAACTCAAGGTGCAGGCATCCGATTTGCTTTACGGAAAGCAGTTGCACATTGATGCGGACCTTGTGGTGCTTGCCGCGGCAATCGAACCGGACAAGTCGGCAAGACATCTGGCAACGATGCTGACCGCGAGCATGGATACCAACGACTTCTTTACCGAAGCGCATCCGAAACTCCGTCCCGTGGAAAGCCCGACGGCGGGCGTATTCCTTTCGGGTACCTGTCAGGGACCGAAAGACATTCCCGAAACGGTGTCTCAGGCGGGCGCGGCGGCTTCCAAGGTCATCGGTCTGCTCTGCAAGGATAAGTTGACCGGCAACCCCTGCGTGGCGCATTCGGACGAGATGATGTGCAACGGATGCTCGACCTGCGAAAAGGTTTGCCCCTACGGTGCGATTACCTATATCGAAAAGGAATTCCGTATGCCCGACCGTACCACCAAGGTGCGGCGTGTGGCACAGGTCAACGAGGCAGTCTGCCAAGGATGCGGCGCCTGCACGGTTGCCTGCATGTCGGGCGCGATGGACCTGCGCGGGTTCTCGAATCAACAAATCATGGCGGAGGTGGACGCAATATGCAAGTAACCGAATACAAACCGCTGATTGTGGCGTTCTGCTGCAACTGGTGTTCCTATGCGGGGGCGGACCTTGCGGGAAACAACCGCCTGAATTACCCTGCGGACGTCAAGATTATCCGCGTGCCGTGTTCCTGCCGCGTGAATCCGATGTTCATTCTCCGCGCCTTTCAGCGCGGGGCGGACGGCGTGATTCTGTGCGGCTGTCACCCCGGGGACTGCCACTATACGACCGGAAACTACTATACCCGCCGCCGTATGGCGCTCCTGTTCTCCATGCTCGATTACCTCGGCATTGAGCGGGAACGCACGCGTGTGGAGTGGGTGAGCGCGGCGGAGGGCGCGAAGTTCGCCGCCACGATGAACGATTTCGTCAGCACCGTTGCGGCGCTCGGCGAGAACAAGAGACTGGAGGACCTGCGATGCAAGAAATAAAGCGCGAAAGCCTCGTGGAAAGAGCGGTCGCTCTGCTTGCGGACGGAACGGTTGACCGCGTGCTCGGCTGGGGCGCGGGTGAATTTGCTTACGACGTGACACCGACGGTGTTTCGGTCCGCCGAGGCTCTGAAAGAGAATTTTGTGTGGAATGGGTTCTGCGGAGCGAACTTCTCCAAATATCTGTTGAAAGAGACTGCAAAGGGAGACGGCAAGGTTCTGGTTTTCCTCAAACCCTGCGATACCTACAGTTTCAATCAACTTCTGACCGAGCATCGGTTTGACCGCGAAAAGGTGTATGTTATCGGCGTTCCGTGTCACGGCATGATGGACGTCAACACGCTCAAACGTCATGCGGAGGGAATTCTGTCGGTCAGCGAGGACGGGGACAAGGTCCACGTGGAAACACTTTACGACGGGACCCGCACCTTTGGGCGTGACGAGTTGGTCTCGGAGCGTTGCCTGACCTGCAAATCGAAGAAGCACGTTGCATACGACGAACTGCTCGGAGACGAGGGTGACGTGGTGGAATCAGGGCGCTTTGACGAGGTGGAAAAACTCGAAAACATGACCCCCGACGAACGCTTTGCGTTCTGGCAGAATGAGCTGTCCCGTTGCATCCGTTGCAACGCCTGCCGTGACGTCTGCCCCGCCTGCACATGTGAGAAGTGCGTGTTTGACAACCCGAATTCGGGCGTGGAGAACAAAGCCGCTTCCAATGAATTTGAGGAAAAGATGTTCCATATCATCCGTGCGTTCCACGTGGTCGGGCGTTGCACCGACTGCGGCGAATGCTCACGCGTTTGCCCGCAGCACATCCCGTTGCACCTGTTGAACCGCAAGTTCATTCTCGATATTGACCGCAACTACGGTGACTATCAGGCAGGCGCGGAGGTTGGAAGCCGTGCGCCGATTGTCAACTTCACGCAGGACGACTTGGAGCCTGCCGAAGCGGTGGAAAGGGGGAGTCATCATGCGTAAACTCTCACTGGAACATCTGAACGACCTGTTTACCGCGATTGCGGAGAGCAGAACGCTCTATCTGCCCATTGACACTGCCGCGGGCGCAAAGTTTGAGCGTTGGGAGGGCGGCAAAGTCCTGTCCGACGCGCTGAATACGGTTCGGAGCGCAAAGGATTTCTTCTTCCCGCAGACCGAAAATCTGATGGATTTCAAAACGGCAGGCAAGAAGATTGAAATCGTGGATACCCGCCGCGAATGTGAAGATTTCGTGGTGTTTGGCGTGCGCGCCTGCGATGTCCGCAGTTTTGACGTGTTGGATAAGGTATTCCTTGCCGAGCCGGCGGATTCCTACTATAAGAACCGCCGCGAGCATGGCGTGATCGTCTCGCTTGCCTGCACGAAGCCGCACGAGACCTGCTTCTGCACGACGTTCGGCATTGACGCGGCGGCGCCTGCGGGAGACGTGACCTGTTGGAAAACCGAGGACGCGCTCTATCTGGAGGCGAACACCGAAAAGGGAGCCGCACTGCTGGATTCGCTCTCGGCGCTGACTGCCGATGCAGACGGAAAAGCGGTTGCAAAACAGCAGGAAGTCACCCGTGAGCGCATGAAAAAACTGCCGCTTGCGAACCTCACCGCCGATAAATTCGGGGCGGATAAGACCAAGGAATTCTTCGGCGACCCTGCGTGGGCGGAGTTGTCGCAGTCCTGCCTCGGGTGCGGGACCTGCACTTTCGTCTGCCCGACCTGTCAGTGCTACGACATCAAGGACTTCAACACCGGACACGGCGTCAAGCGGTTCCGTTGTTGGGATTCCTGCATGTATTCGGAATTTACCAAGATGTCGGCGGGTCAGCCGCGTCTGACGCAACTGGAACGCTTCCGTCAGCGTTTCATGCACAAGTTGGTCTATTTCCCGACCAACAATGACGGAATGTTCTCCTGTGTCGGTTGCGGCAGATGTCTTGCAAAGTGCCCGATTCAGATGAATATTGTCAAGGTTATGAAGAAGTTAGGAGGGCAGGGCAATGGCTGAGATGAAAGAACCTCTGATTCCGAAAATCGGCGTTGTGACCGACATCCGCATTGATACGCCGGATGTCAAGACCTTCCGCGTGGTCACGCCGGACGGCACGAAAGCATTTGACCATATGCCCGGGCAATGCGCAATGCTCTCGATTCCGGGTGTTGGCGAGGCGATGTTCTCCATTACCTCCTCTCCGACCAACACCGAATTCATGGAATTCTCCATCAAGAAATGCGGTTGCGTGACCGAATGGCTTCACTCTATGGAAGTGGGTCAGGAAATTACCATCCGCGGTCCCTACGGCAGACCTTTTCCTGTGGACACCGCATTTGCGGGACACGACCTGCTCTTTATCGCGGGCGGTATCGGACTGGCTCCGCTCCGCTCGGTTATCAACTACTGCCGCCACTATCGCGACCGCTATGGCAAGATTGACATTGTGTACGGTTCGCGCAGTATGCAGGATTTGGTTGACTACCGCGAGATTATCGAGGAGTGGGAAAAGGACGAGGGGGTCAACGTTCACCTGACCATCGACCGCGAACAGCCCGAATGGACGGGTCACGTCGGCTTCGTTCCGAATTATGTCAAGGAGTTGGGTCTGGACAACAACAAAATTGCGATTCTGTGCGGACCTCCGATTATGATTAAGTTCACGTTGGCGGGACTTCAGGAGTTGGGGTTTGAGAAAACGCAGGTCTATACGACGCTGGAACTTCGCATGAAGTGCGGAATCGGAAAGTGCGGCAGATGCAACGTCGGCTCGAAGTACGTCTGCAAAGACGGTCCCGTGTTCCGCTGTGACGAACTGGATGAGTTGCCGAACGAGTATTGAGGTGAGAGTATGGAAAACATGGTAAATATTTATCTGTTCGGGAAGCAGTACACCGTTCCCGACAACCTGACCATTATGCGCGCGATGGAGTACGCGGGCTATCAGTTGGTTCGCGGATGCGGATGCCGCAACGGCTTTTGCGGCGCGTGCGCAACGATTTACCGCATCAAGGGCGAGCGGGAACTGAAAACCTGCCTTGCCTGCCAGACCAAAGTCGAAAACAATATGTACGTCGCGACGTTGCCGTTCTTCCCGCTCGTCAAGCAGGTCTACGACATGGAGAAGATTAAGCCGACCGAGCAGATTATGATGCAGTTGTACCCCGAGATTTATGCCTGCGTCGGTTGCAATGCCTGCACCAAGAGTTGTACGCAGGGACTGAACGTCATGCAGTACATCGCGTATGCGCAGAGAGGGGAGTTTGAGAAGTGCGCGGAGGCGTCTTTTGACTGCGTGATGTGCGGCGTTTGCTCCTCCCGTTGTCCCGCCGGAATTTCGCACCCGCAGGTTGCGATGCTCGCGCGCCGTCTCAACGGAAAGTATCTTGCACCGAAATCGGAGCATCTGGAAAACCGTGTCAAGGAAATTCGGGACGGTGATTTCAACGACCTGATTTCCGCCCTGATGGGCAAACCGATTGAGGAACTGAAAGAACTATACAACAATCGGAATATTGAGAAATAAGGAGGGCAGAAGAATGTACGCAAAGGAATTTGAGGAATCCCTCGCCAAGGTGGAAGCCGCGCGCGAGGCGAACATTGCATACGAGCCTGCCCGTATGACGGCGGATGAAAAGGACGCGCTTCTGGCGGCTTACCATCCCGACTACAAAAAGAGCGAATTCGCAACGCTTGAAATCGGTCCCAACAAGGGCGAGGCGGTCCCGCATGAACTGTGCGAGATGCTGGAGGCACACAGCCGCATCAAAGCGAGCGACGTGGACCTTGATGACGTCCGTTACGATGTGGACGTTCTCATCATCGGCGGCGGCGGCGCGGGCGCGTCGGCGGCAATCGAAGCCGACAACGCAGGCGCAAAGGCAATGATTGTGACCAAACTCCGCATCGGCGACGCGAACACCATGATGGCAGAAGGCGGTATTCAGGCAGCGGATAAACCGAACGATTCGCCCGCAATTCACTTTGTGGACGCGTTCGGCGGCGGTCATTATGCCGCAAAGCGCGAATTGCTTGCCAAACTGGTTTGCGAAGCCCCCGAGGCGATTCAGTGGCTCTCCAACCTCGGCGTGGAGTTCGACAAAGCACCCGACGGTACGATGATTACCACGCACGGCGGCGGAACCTCGCGCAAGCGGATGCACGCGGCAAAGGACTATTCCGGTGCCGAAATCATGCGAACCCTGCGTGACGAAGTGCTGAACCGCGGGATTCCGGTGGTCGATTTCACCTCGGCGGTGGAACTGATCCTGGACGAGAACGGTCGCGCGGCGGGCGCGGTCCTGATGAATATGGAAACGCATGAACTGATGGTTGCACGTGCCAAGACGGTCATCATCGCCACGGGCGGCGCGGGACGGATGCACTATCAGGGCTTCCCGACCTCCAACCACTACGGCGCAACGGCGGACGGTCTTGTGCTCGGCTACCGTGTGGGCGCAAAATTGCTGTATGCCGATACGCTCCAGTATCACCCGACGGGTGCGGCTTACCCGCAGCAGATTTTCGGTGCGTTGGTTACCGAAAAGGTCCGTTCGCTCGGCGCAAAGTTGGTTAACCGCGACGGTAAAGTGTTCATGCACCCGCTGGAGACGCGTGACGTTGCGGCGGCATCCATCATCCGCGAATGCTCGGACCACGCCGAGGGTGTTGAGACGGGTAGCGGACAGGCGGTCTGGTTGGATACTCCGATGATTGAAAAAATCGGCGGAGAGGGAACCATCGAGCGTCGCATTCCCGCCATGATGCGGATGTTTGCAAGTTACGGCATTGACATCCGCAAGGAGCCGATTCTGGTTTATCCGACCCTGCATTATCAGAACGGCGGTCTGGATATTCGCGTGGACGGCATGACCCCGAATGTGGAGAATCTTTACGTTGCGGGCGAAGCGGTTGGCGGCATCCACGGTCGGAACCGACTGATGGGGAACTCGCTTCTCGATATTATCGTATTCGGCAGGAGCGCCGGACAGCATGCCGCAGAGCAGGCAAAGACTGTCAAGGTTGGCAAACTGACGCTTGACCACATCGCGAAATTCGACAAGGAACGGGAAGAAGCGGGCATCAGGACCGATGCCGTTTCCCCGAAGTTGCTGCCGGATTATCGCAGAAAATTCAATTAAGAAAGTTGTGAAACAAAATGGTTGATTTATTGGAAGCACTGACAATTTTCTGTTTCGGTCTGTCGTGGCCGATTTCCATCCGCAAATCCATTGTTTCCCGCACGGCAAAGGGAAAGAGCCTGTTTTTTGAGGTGTTTCTGCTGATCGGCTATGCCTGCGGCATTGCAAGAAAGATTATTCAGACTGTGAACGGTGCCTCCGGATTTCTGTTCTATCTGAGTTTCTTCTTCTACGTTCTGAACTTCATCGAAATTTCGATTGATGTTGCACTCTACTTCCGCAACAAGAAGTTGGATGCAATCGCGGAAGCAAAAGCCGCGGCACAGCAACTCGGAACAAACTGAATCAAGGCAACGCCGCGCAATTGCACCATCGGAATTGCGCGGTATTGCTTTAGCAAAGCATGGTACCTTTCGGTATCATGCTTTTTTATAAAAATCCGTTTCGGGGTTAAAAAAGGACCGAAAAGTGGTATAATAAGGAGGACAAAAAGGAAAGGGAATTCTTTCATATGGTAATTAAAGAAAAATGGCGTTCGATTGCCGTGGATTACCTGTTCATCCTGCTCGGAACGCTGATTCTTGCAATCGGAATCAATGTGTTTATGACGCCGAATAAGATTTCGGCGGGCGGTATTACGTCGCTCGGTACCATCCTGTTGCATATCTTCGGCGTGCGGATGTCAATTACCAACCTTGCGTGCAACGTGATTCTTTTTGTTTTCGGGTTTCGCAAACTCGGGAAATATGCGGTGATTCAGACCGCGTCGGGAATCGTTTTCCTTTCCCTGTTTCTGGAACTGACTTCCCTGATTCCGACTTTCCGCGTGGACAATGACGGAGATTTTCTGATTGCTTCGGTAATCGGCGGGATGATGATGGGAATCGGCGTCGGGTTGGTTGTCAAGCAAGGCGCGTCCACGGGCGGCAGTGATTTTGCGGGGTTGATTCTCAAACGTCTGTTGCCGCATGTTCCGCTTGCCACCATCATTATGGTAATTGACTGGGCAATCGTGCTGATTGCCGGAATCGTGTTCAAAAGTTTGTCCGTAACCTTTTATTCCATGCTGGCGCTCTTTGTTTGCTCGCTCCTGACCGATAAAATCATGACCTTTGGAGACAGCGCGAAAATGGTGCAGATTTTTTCCTCGCATACGCAGGAGATTACGGACCACATTCTCCGAGACTTTGAACGGGGCGTAACGGGCATTCATTGCGTGGGAATGTTTGAGAAAAATGAAACGCTGATGCTGGAATGTATCGTGAAACCGCGCGAACTGCCGCTGTATCTGGGCATGGTCAAAAAGATTGACCCGAATGCTTTTGTTATCATCGCAAACGTGCAGGAAGTCCTCGGAGAGGGCTTCAAAGAAATGAATGACTAAAGGCAACACCGAACAATTCACGATTGGCACACTCGCTCGCGCGGTATTGCCTAAAGGTACTTTCGGAATTGCGCGGGATTGCCTGAAAAGAGAGGGACCTCCGTTTCCGGAGGTCCCTTTTTATACGTCCCGTTATTTGGTTTCGGTTTGACCGTCGAATATCTGCATCTGCTCTGCAGGGGCTTGCGGCGCACGGTAGGGGATGCCGAGATGCTCGTAAGCAAGCCGCGTGACGCATCTGCCGCGCGGGGTACGGCTGAGATACCCAATCTGCATGAGGTACGGCTCATAGACGTCCTCAAGCGTTACCGCTTCCTCGCCGACGGTTGCCGCAAGCGTTTCCAGTCCCACGGGACCGCCATCGTAAAAGTCAATGATGGTTTTGAGCATCCGGCGGTCGGTGTTGTCCAATCCGAGTTCGTCAATTTCCAGTTTGGTCAGCGCATAGTTTGCAATCGCCGCGTCGATTTCGCCGTTGCCCTTGATTTGCGCGAAGTCACGCACCCGCTTGAGCAGGCGGTTTGCAATACGCGGCGTTCCGCGCGAACGTCCTGCGATTTCCCGCGCGCCGTCACCGGAAATCTCCATGCCGAGAATTCCCGCGCTTCGGGTCACAATCTCCGCCAGTTCCTCGGGCGTGTAAAGTTCCAGTTTCATAAGCACGCCGAAACGGTCGCGCAGGGGAGTCGTCATCTGACCCGCCCTTGTGGTTGCGCCAATCAGCGTGAATTTCGGCAAATCAATCCGCAGGCTTCGCGCCGACGGTCCCTTGCCGATGATAATATCCAAGGCGTAATCTTCCATCGCGGGATAGAGGATTTCCTCAACCGACCGCGACAGGCGATGGATTTCGTCAATGAACAGGACATCGCCCTCGGAAAGATTGGTCAGGAGTGCCGCAAGGTCCCCTTGTTTTTCAATGGCGGGACCCGAGGTGATGCGGATATTGACTCCCATTTCGGAGGCAATGATGTTCGCAAGCGTCGTTTTACCAAGCCCGGGAGGCCCGTAAAGCAGAACGTGGTCAAGCGGGTCCCCGCGTTTCTTTGCGGCGGCAATGTAGACCTTGAGAATCTCTTTGGTCTTTTCCTGCCCGATATAATCGTCCAGAAATTTCGGGCGCAGGGAAAGTTCGGTTTCCGCGTCATCCGAGGTATAACCGGTGTTCATGATGCGGTTTTCAAAATCAAATTCGTTCGTATCCATGACCGACTATCCTTCCCCCTCAGTATTTCATCAGATTTTTGAGCGCCGCGCGGATGATGGCTTCCAGTTCCAGATGCTCGGTGTCAACCGATTTCAGTGCCGTCAGGGCTTCGGGGCGGGAATAGCCGAGAACAATCAGAGCGTCAACCGCCTCGCTGAGTTTTCCTCTGCCTGCGGGAGCCGCGGGGGCGGAGGAAAACGCGCCGCCGTCGGGGATTGCACCGCCGTTTTCTTTCAGCATTTTGTCTTTCAGTTCCAGAATAATCCGCGCCGCTGTTTTGGGTCCGATTCCGTTTGCACGCGAGATGGTTTTGCGGTCATCGGTGCAGACCGCAAGCGCAAATTTTTCGGGGGAGAGCAGGGAAAGCACCGCCAATGCCGCTTTGGGGCCAACGCCCGAAACGGTGAGCAGCAGGCGGAAAGAGGAGAGTTCCGCCTGCGTGGCAAAGCCGTAGAGTTCCATGTCGTCCTCCCGCACGGCAAGGTGCGTGTAAAGCGTGACCCGCGGCGGTTCGGTGACCGAACGCGGCGGCATGGCATCGTAAGTCGTGCCGCTGACCGTCAGTTTATACCCGACCCCGCCGATGTCGACCACGGCAAAGGTCGGCTCCAACCGCACGAGTTTTCCGCTGATATAGTAAAACATAGAGGTTACTCCTTTCGGGAACCGTCCTCGGACTGTTCCGTTTGTTGCTGTTTTTTACGCGGGACTGTGGAAACCACTCCGCGCAGGATTGGGACCCGCCGCATCAGCGGGGAGAGCGCCACGAGAGCAAGGAAGAGGATGAGCGAAAAGCCCGAAATCTGCAATCCCAGAACCAGCGTGCGCGGACGGTAAACCATTTGAATGTCATGTGTTCCGGCGCTTCCGTTCACATGGAATGCAACCAGAGCGCCGAGTGCTTTCACCGTTTCGACTTCCTTGCCGTCCACGGTAATCTTCCAACCGGAATCGTAAGCAAGCGTGGTAAGAATCAATTCGTCGTTGCGGCTTGTTGTCACGGTTCCGTCAAAGGAATGCTCGGTGTAATCTTCGATGTGGAATTGGTCGGCGGCGAGGCGCGAAAAAGCATCCTCAAATGCCGCCTTGTCAATCATGGTAATCACCGGGTCGAACCTGACGAAATAGAGGTCGTGTCCGATCGGAGTCATGCGCAGGGTCAGTTTGTCGCCTTTGGAATGCACGCCGAGCGATACGATTCGCAGGTTTTCGCCCGTACCCCACTTGCCGCATTCGGTATAATCGCCGGTTGTGTCGTTCGTCAGCGACAGGGTGACCTCGCGCGGATATTTGGTGGGCAGGTAGAAGAACACCTCGCCGTCCTGCGGTACTTCAAAACTGTAGGTGATGACCGAGGCGTCCGACAAACTGCTGTAGCAGGTGTGCTTTTCGGCGTAGTAGGGCGCGCCCACCCCAATCTCGTTCTGCGTGACCTTTACGGGGACGAACAGATCTGCGCTGTCCTCGCCGAGCATTGCCGCAACCATGGCGTTCAGGCGGGTAAAGGGCGTGTAGTAGGGGTCGGTGTATTCGGCGTTGCGAATCGTTTCGTCAATGCCCAGTTTGCCGTTGAGAAAGGCTTTCAGTTTGTCAACCGCATTCCCGATTTGGCTTGCGTCCTCGGGCTTCTTTTCGGTGTCCGCGTCATCGTCTTTTTCGTCCGTTTTCGGTTCGACGGGCTTGTAACCCAACTCGAAATCAAGCAGACGGTCGCTCACACCGTAGGCGAGCGAGAGGGCATACGGGTTTCTGTAGGCGGTGTACCCGTTTGCGGTGTCGGAACGGTACGCCTCATACCAGTAACTTTGCGATGTGGCTCCGGTGTCCGAAATGATATATTTCAGACCGAGCAGAGAATCGTTGATTGGCGTTCCTCCGAGATATTTGGACCAGTGCGACATGGAACTGTAGCCCATTTTGTCAAGGAATTTGATGGTTTCCTGATTGAGCGTGGAGGTTGAGCCGGAAAGCCCGCGGATGTTCAGCGCCATGTTGTCGTTGAGTTTGCGGAACGTGGTCTTTTCCATGCGGTAAAAACTCTTGTCGCTTTCCTGCACGATTTCCACGATTGGGCGCGTGCGGTTCAGATAGTTGTTGTAGTAACTGTATCTGGAGTAAACCACGTCGTCATCAAACGCGTTCATGCACCAGAGTCCGTTGAGGAAGCACTCAAGCGCGACCGCCGCGACCATCACCACACTGATGACCTGCTTGTCCTTGCGGGAACGATAGAGACCCAGTACCGCGAGCCAGACCGCTATCAGAATCAGCGTGAACCAGATGCAGGTGTAGTCGTTGGGTGCGAGATACTCGTTGTCGGGGTCGGCGTACTTTTGCAGAATCACGCAGAGCAGGGCAAGAATGCCGCCCGTTCCCGCAACGGTTTTGAGGGATACGCTGTCAAACTCGTTCATCGCGCGGCAGGCAAGCACCGTGAGAATGAAGCAGAGCATAAAACTGTAGCGGTAATTGAGCCAGTTGGGACGTTGGAATCCGTGCCAGAGCAGGTCGGGAACCGAGAGCGAGAAGGACGCGACAAATAGGAAGATGAAGAGCGCCGCCGCAATCTTCTGCCGCATCGGATATTTGCGGGAGAGGAAATAGGAGGGAATCAGCAACAGGGTCAGCACGCCGCAATAGACGAACGGATACCCCGCAGGCCGCACGGTGTCATAGGACGACGGCAGGAATTTATAGAGCAGGTCGAGAATGTCAAAGTTGAAACTCCAGAGCCATTTGGTTGCGGAGAACGTGCTTTTTCCGAAACTGAGCGAATAGTAGGCGCCGAGCAGGATGACCGCCGCAATGCCGACGGCAAGCAGGGACCAGAATGCGACACGCAAACCTGAGCGGATGAAATGGAAACGCTCGTTGTCGGGATTCTGTTCGCGATTCTCGGAGTGTCCGAAATAGCAAAGGAAAAAGCAGAAGAAGCAGTAGATGCAGACCATGTAGCCAATATAGAAATTGCTGAACAGGGTGATTGCCAAGGAGATGGTATAGAGGCGGAATTTGCCTTTCTTTATCAGCGATTCCATTCCGAGGGTAATCATCGGGAGCCACATCATTGCGTCAATCCACATGGTGTTGTGTTGTTGCACGATGCCGTAAGTCGAGAGCGCATAGCAGGTTGCAAACACGACGATTGCGGCTTTGTTCGGCTTTTGGGAGGTCTTGTGCATGTAAAGCCCGAACGAGCCGCCGCAGAGCGCGGTCTTGAGCAGAAAGAGGAAGAGCAGACCCTCCAACATTCTGTTCTGCGGGAAGAGCGCGAGCAGGTAGGAAAGCGGGCTTGCCAGATAGTAGGCGTAGATTCCGAGAAATTCGCCGCCGAGCGCGCGGGAGAACGAGTAGAGCAGGTCCGCGTCCCCGTGAACGAAGTTCCGAAGCGCTTCAAAGAACCAGACGTACTGCCCGTTGAGGTCAAGGACCAGCACGCTTCCGTCTCCGAGCGGGTAAAGTTCGCGGGAAAAATAAATCAGGTACATCACAACCGCGGGGACGAGCATACAAAGGAGCAGATAGCCCCAATCGCCGAAACGACGCTTTTTTTCCGGTTTCTGTGCGGGCAGGATGGCTTGTACGGTTCGGTTTACGGTGCGGTTCATGTGTTCTCGGTTCCTTTCTCTCCGGCGGAGTTCGCCGGAATGTGCTGTTTGATTGCTTTTTCGAGTTTCAGTCGGTCAATCACCATGTCGTGTCCGCAGGTCATACATCGCATTCTGACCTCCGCGCCAACGCGCAGAAGTACGAATCGATTTCCTCCGCACGGATGATTTTTACGCAACGCAAGGATGTCTCCTGCGCGCAGAATCGGAATTTCCGTCACTTTGTCCGCCTGCCTTTCCGCCATGTTTCCAATATAAGATTATTATACCATAAAAAGAAAGCGCTGTAAACCGCAAATTCGCACTTTCTGCTAAAATTTACAATTGGAATCATAATTTGTTTGACATCGGCGGGAGAATGTGGTATAATAAAGAATGGATTACCATAGGAGAGGCGAAAGCATGAGAATACTCGGAATCGACCCGGGACTTGCCATTATCGGTTGGGGAGTCGTGGAATACAATGCGTCAAAATTTCATACCGTAGCCTACGGCGCTCTGCGGACTCCTGCGGGGATTCCGACCGAGGATAGGCTTTCCCTGATTTGGGACGGGATGCGGGAACTGCTTGAAACCTATCACCCCGACGCCATGTCGGTTGAGGAACTGTTTTTCAACACCAACATTACCACGGGAATCCGTGTGGCAGAGGCACGGGGCGTGATTCTGCTCAGCGCGCGACGGGCAGGGGTCCCGATGCAGGAATATACGCCGCTTCAGGTCAAACAGGCGGTGGTCGGGTACGGAAAAGCCGAAAAAACGCAGGTCATCGCAATGGTCACGCGCATTCTCGGTCTGCGTGAGCCGCCCAAGCCGGACGATACGGCGGACGCATTGGCGCTTGCCATCTGCCACGCTCACAGCGGCGCGTCGCGGATTTCGTCATACTATAACAAAAACACCATCTGAAAGGACGACTGTATGTGGAGCGCGGAAAACTGGAAAGATTATGAACTTCTTGATGCCTCGGATGGGGAACGGTTGGAACGGTGGGGAAATCTGATTCTTATTCGTCCCGACCCGCAGATCATCTGGCGCGGCGTTGCGAAGCATCCCGCATGGAAGCACGCGGACGGTGTTTATCGCCGTTCCTCTTCGGGCGGCGGCGCGTGGGTCAGGAACGAATTGCCCGAAAGTTGGCAGATTGGATACGGAAATCTGCGTTTCATCCTGCGTCCGATGGGCTTCAAGCATACGGGGCTGTTCCCCGAGCAGGCGGCGAACTGGGATTGGTTCGGTGACCTTATCCGGCTGGCAAACCGCCCCGTTCGGATTCTGAATCTGTTTGCCTATACGGGCGGCGCCACGCTTGCCGCAGCGGCGGCGGGGGCATCGGTCGTTCACGTCGACGCGGCAAAAGGAATCGTTGCGCAGGCGCGGGAGAACGCACAACTTTCGGGACTTGCGGGCGCGCCGATTCGTTGGATTGTGGACGACTGCAAAAAATTTGTCGAGCGGGAAATTCGCCGCGGCAATCACTATGACGGAATCATCATGGACCCGCCGTCCTACGGCAGAGGTCCCGGGGGAGAGGTCTGGAAGTTGGAGGACAGCGTGGACGAGTTGATTACGCTTGCCGCGCAGTTGTTGTCCGATGACCCGCTGTTCTTCCTTGTCAACTCCTACACAACGGGACTGTCGCCGCTGACCATGCGGTATCTGCTGGATTTGCGGGTCGGCAAACGGTACGGCGGCGAGACGGAATGTGGGGAATTGGGACTGCGCGTGCGCGAGAGCGGCGGACTGTTGCCGTGCGGCGCATCGTCGCGATGGTTCCGAGCAAAATGAAAGGAAACGAAACCGTGTCTGAATCCGAGATTTATATCCATACCGAGCATCTGTCTTTTACCTACCAAAGCGACGAGGCGGAACCGATTCCCGCAATCCGCGACGTCAGTCTTGACATCCGCCGCGGGGAGTATGTCGCGGTCCTCGGGCATAACGGGAGCGGCAAATCGACGTTTGCGAAACTGCTCAATCTGATGTTGGAGCCGACGGGCGGGAAACTGGTCATCGGCGGAAAGGATTTGTCCCAATCGGGTAATCTTACAGAAGAGGAGTTGTTTGCGCACCGCCGTCGGGTCGGAATGGTCTTTCAGAACCCCGACAACCAATTGGTCGCAACCATTGTGGAGGAGGACGTCGCATTCGGTCCCGAAAACCTCGGGGTCCCGAATCCCGAATTGCGGGAACGCGTGGATAGTGCGCTCGCAACGGTCGGCATGACCGAATATGCGCACCACGAGCCGCACAGGCTCTCGGGGGGACAGAAACAGCGCGTTGCCATTGCGGGTGTGATTGCCATGATGCCGGAATGCGTCATTTTTGATGAATCCACCGCCATGCTTGACCCATCGGGGCGGCGGGAAGTGCTGGACATGATTCGCAAACTCAACCGCGAATACGGTATGACAGTCCTCAATATCACGCACTTTATGAACGAGGCGGCTCTCGCGGACCGCATCGTTGTAATCAACGACGGCAGTGTTTATATGGACGGTACCCCCGATGAGGTGTTTGCGAGACGGGACGAACTGGTCCGCGTCGGATTGGAAGTACCGCAATGCACCGAACTGTTGCACAGGCTCCGCGCCGCGGGAATGGACGTGGACGTTTCCCACGTCGCAAGCATGGAGTGCTGTGCCGACGCGCTCGCGAAAGCGCTCGCAAAAGAGGGAAAGTCCCCGAAAGGATGAACGGTCCGAAGATGGAAAAAATTGTACTGGAGCATATTACCTATATTTACGGCGAGGGAACGCCATACCGTCAGGTTGCGCTGGATGACGTCAGCATTTCGATTCACGAAAACCGCATCACGGGTGTCATCGGTCACACGGGAAGCGGCAAATCGACCATGATGCAACTGCTCAACGGACTTGCAAAGCCGACGGCGGGAAAAATCTTTCTGGACGGCTACGACATCAACACTGAGCCTGCCGAAGTCTATGATGCGTGGAGAACGTTGCCGGAGTATGCGGGATTGTCCCGCAGAGCGGCGAAAAAGGCAATCCGCGAGGAGGTCCTGCGCCGCCGCAAGCGGCTTTGTTTCCGCGTGGGGTTGGTCATGCAATATCCCGAATATCAACTGTTTGAAGAAACGGTCCGCAAAGACATCGCCTACGGTCCTGCCAATATGGGGCTTGAGCAGGCGGAAATTGATGCGCGCGTGGCGGAAGCCGCCGAGTGGTGCGGGGTGTCACCCGACCTGCTCGACCGTTCTCCGTTTGACCTTTCGGGCGGGCAGAAGCGGCGGATTGCCATTGCGGGCGTGATTGCCATGCGCCCCGAGGTCCTGATTCTCGACGAACCTGCCGCAGGTCTGGACCCGCAAGGGCGGGACCGGATTTTTGAGGGCATCCGTACCTATCGGGAAAAGACCGGCTCCACGGTGGTGATTGTCAGCCACAGTATGGAGGATATGGCGCAGTATTGCGACGATGTGGTGGTTCTTGCCAACGCAAAAGTGATTTTGCAGGGGGACCGCGAGGAGGTCTTTTCACATGGGGACAGACTGGAGGAAAACGGTCTGGACGTGCCGCAGATTACGCGGCTGATTGCCATGCTGCGTGCGCGGGGCTACAATCTGCCCGCAAATGTTTATACGGTGGACCGTGCCTGCAAGGTCCTGCTTGAACAGGCGGCAGGGAGGACGACGGAATGAAAAAAATCACATTCGGGCAATACTACCCTGCGGATTCGGTGATTCACCGCATGGACGCGCGGGCGAAGATTATTGCCGCCATTCTCTATATCGTTGCGGTATTCCTTTGCAAAAACACGCTCTGCTTTGCGGCTTTGGCACTCTCGGCGGTCCTGTTGGTTGCGTTCAGCCGCATTCCGCTCCGCCTGGTGCTGTCTACGTTGAAGCCGCTGATTGTTATCATCACGTTGACTTCCATTATCAATATTTTCTTTACGAAAGGGGAAACGCTCCTGACGCCCGAGACGTGGAAAGTACACGTTTACGCCGAGGGGCTTTGGAATGCGCTGTTCATGATTCTGCGCATCACGGTCCTGTTGGCGTCGACCGGCGTTTTCCTGACCTTTTCCACCACGCCGATTGCGTTGACCGATGCGCTCGAATCGCTCCTGATGCCGCTTTCCAAACTGCGGTTGCCGGTCCACGACCTTGCCATGATTACGACCATCGCCCTGCGGTTTATTCCGACCCTGAGCGAAGAGACCGAAAAGATTATGAATGCACAGAAAGCGAGAGGTGCGGACTTTTCAAGCGGCGGACTGATAAAGCGCGCCAAAGCGCTCCTGCCCGTGTTCATTCCGCTTTTGTCCTCGGCGTTCAAACGGGCGGATGAACTTGCCAACGCGATGGATTGCCGTTGCTACCACGGCGGTGCCGGCAGAACGCGACTGAACGTGCCGCACTTCCGTTTTTCGGACGCCGTGGCGATTCTGTTGGTTACCGCGTTCGGTGTCGGCGTGTTCTTCCTGAACCGTCTCGGCATCGGGTATACCATGAAATAACGCCATGAAACTGTTACTCAAAATCAGTTATGTCGGAACCCGTTACGGTGGGTATCAGGTTCAGCCGAACGCGGATACCGTGCAGGCAAGGCTGAATCTTGCGGCGGAACGACTGTTCGGATACCCCTGTGACATTGTGGGGTGCAGTCGGACCGACAGCGGGGTCCACGCGCGGGAATTCTGCGCGGCGGTTACAAAACGGGGGACCGACCGTCTGGAAACCGACATCTCCGCGGCGCGGCTTCCGCTTGCCTTTTCGGCAAATCTGCCGGAGGACATCTGCGTTTATGACGCGTGCTTCGTTCCGTCGGGCTTTCACCCGCGCTACGGTGTGGTAATGAAAGAATACGTTTACCGGATTCTGAACCGCGCGGTGCGGGACCCGTTTGAAGCCGACCGTGCCTATCATCTGCCGAAGCCGGTTCCCGATGCGGCGCTTGCGCGGATGAACCTTGCGGCGGAGTGCTTTTGCGGAACGCATGATTTCCGCGCGTTCATGGCGCAGGGCTCGAAGATTGCCGATACCGTGCGCACGGTCTACGCCTCCGAAGTCACCCGCGAGGGAGATATCCTCCTGTACCGTGTCCGCGCAGACGGCTTTCTTTACAACATGGTGCGGATTCTGACAGGGACCTTGGTTGAGGTCGGACAGGGGAAGCGCACCGCGGAGGAAATGCCCGATATTCTCCGCTCGCTTGACCGCTCCCATGCGGGGCGGACACTGCCTGCGTGCGGACTGTATCTGAATCGGGTGTTCTACCCGAAGGACCCATTCGGAGAGGAGGGAAACGGTTGAAGCGAAGACGCGTCCGCGTATCTGTCCATCCCGAGCGCCCGCTCGATGCTTACTACGAAAGCATATCCGAGCGGTTCGGAATCACACAGGTTTTGCTGTATCTTTCCCTGCTCGTGTTTGTCGTGCTGTCGCTGATCGGCAACACGGAACTCCTGACCTACCAGAACTTTTATTACTTTTTCAAGGACCTCGGTGCGTCCGCCGAAACGGTGGACGTGCTGCACACCGACTCGCTGAGTTATCCCACCGATTCCGCGCAGAGTTTCACCCTCTACCGGCAGGGACTCGCCATCGCGGGGAACACTTCGGTCACGGTCTTTACACCGTCCGGCAGACAGACGATCAGCCAAAAACTGCAATACAGTAAACCGACTGCCGAGGGGTCCGGAAAGTATCTGCTTGTTTACGATGCGGACGGTACGCAGTATTCGCTCTATAATTCCTATGCACAGGTCTGGACCGGCAAAAGCCGGTATCCCATCCGAAGTGCGGCGGTTTCGGCGTCCGGTTCCTATCTGTTGCTGTCCGCGTCCGACGAATTCCCGTCGGAAATGGAACTTTACGACGATAGGTTTGACCGAATCGGCTATTTCACGCTGTCCTCCTACGTCACCGACGTGGCAATCAATCGAAAAGGGACCGTGTTTGCGTTCCTTGCATCCGAGGTGCGGGACGGTGCGTTTTCCACATCGGTCCGCATTTACGAAAGCGGGAGGAGTGAGCCGGTTGCGGTCACCACGCTCGGTAGCGGTCTTGGACTTTCCTGCGCATTTACCGACAGCGGAACCCTCTCCGTCGTTTGCGGAGACGGCGTATATATGGTTTCTCCGCGCGGAAATCTGCTGAACCGTTATGCGTTTGAGGGAAAGCAGATTCGGTCTGCGGACCTGACGGGGGACGGATGTGCGCTGATTCTCGGGAAAAGCGAAATTTCTGCTAAAAAAGAAGCAATCGTATTTGACAAAAACGGAAAAATGTTGTATAATGAAACCGTTACCGAAGCCGCGGAAACAATCAGACTGAGCGGAACCGCGATTTTCCTGCAATGCGCGGACGGGATTGTCCGCATCGGAACCGGCAACGGAAAAACGGAAAAGTTGGTCTGCGTTACCGACCGACAAACCATGCTTGCCCACGATGAAAACTGCGTTCTGCTCTGTTCGTCCAAACGGGCGGTGTTTTGCCGATTCGGAAACTGAGAAAGGAGATTTTTTACCATGCAGTACATTTTTGATATTTGTGCGCTTGCCATCGCGGCGGTTATCATCATCAGTTGTGCGCGCAAAGGATTGTTCCTGACCGTTCTGAGTTTCTTCAAATTCCTGCTTGCCGTCCTCGCGGCTTACTTCTTCGGCGGCGCGCTCGGTAATCTGCTCGGAAAAATGTTTATCAACGAGGCGGTTTACGGGTCCGTTTCCAAGAAGATTACCAAAATCTATGAAAGCACCGCAGGAAACTTCAATGCGGAAAGCATTACCGAGGCAATTCCGAAGTTCCTGCGTTCCGAGGCGCTGACGGAAAAACTGAACGGTCTGAACGAAACGGGTGCGGAGTTGGCAGAGTCCATGTCGCGTGTCGTTTCGGATACCCTGTCGGCGGTCATCTGCACGGTGGTCGGCGCGATTCTGATGTTCGTCATCGCAATGGTCGTTCTGACGATTCTGTACGCGGTTCTCAAAGCAATCCGCTCGAAGTTCAAACTGCTCGGACTTGCGGACGGTATTCTCGGCGGCATACTCGGTTGTATGATTGCGGCGCTGGCGCTGATGCTGTTCGGCTCCCTTGTAAAGGTATTTTTCGGAAATTCGGATGCTTACAACGCGTCCCGAATTCTGAAATTTTTCGGAGACGCCACACTCGTAGACTTTTTCGGTTGGCTCAACCTTGGGCATTGGATTGACAAACTCAACAGTTAAAACGAAAGGCTTTTTACCATGACCATGTGTTCACAGTGCCACAAGCGCGTGGCAGTCGTGTTTATGACGCGGATGGAAAACGGAGAAAAGACCACCCGCGGGCTTTGCATGAAATGCGCAAAGGAACTCGGCGTTCCGATTGACAACATCGTCGGAAACGTCATTGACCAACTCGGTATTTCGCCCGAGCAACTGGAAAATGCGGAAAATGACCTCGGGGAAATGCTCGGGCAGGCTTTCAAGCCCTCCGATTGCGACGACCCCGAGGACGGAGGTGCGCCCGCCATCGATTTTCCGAAACTGTTCCGTGACGCGGGGTTGGTTCCGCCCGAGGCGCCCAAGCCTGCGGACGGTACGCCTGCCGCAGACAGGGGAAAAACCGACCGTAAGCGGGAAAAGGAGCAGAAAAAACTGAAATTCCTGACCACCTACTGTCGGAATCTGACCGACTTTGCGCGGAAAGGAAAACTGGACAACATCATCGGTCGCGACCGTGAACTTGCGCGCGTCATTCAGATTCTCTGCCGCAGACAGAAGAACAATCCCTGTCTTATCGGTGAACCCGGGGTCGGAAAGACCGCAATCGCCGAGGCGCTTGCCATCCGCATTGCGGCGGGGAACGTTCCGTACAAACTGCGCGGCAAGGAAATCTATCTGGTCGATATGACCGCCCTTGTTGCGGGGACGCAATTCCGCGGGCAGTTTGAATCCCGCATTCTCGGGCTTCTCGGGGAGGTGCGCGAGGTCGGCAATGCAATTCTTGTCATTGACGAAGTGCATAACATCGTCGGCACGGGAGAAGCGGAGGGAAGCGTCAACGCGGCAAACATTCTCAAGCCCGCGCTGTCACGCGGCGAGGTGCAGGTCATCGGCGCAACCACGCTGAACGAATATCGCAAATATATCGAAAAAGATTCCGCTCTGGAGCGGCGTTTTCAGCCCGTTACGGTCAACGAGCCATCGGTGGACGAGTCGGTGGAGATGCTCCAAGGCATCAAACACTACTATGAGGAGTTCCATGCCGTCACAATTCCCGACGAGGTTCTGCGACGTGCGGTGGTGCTGTCTGAGCGCTATATTACCGACCGTTTCCTGCCGGACAAGGCAATCGACCTGATTGATGAAGCAGCGGCACACCGTTCGCTTTCCTCGGCGGTCCTGACGGAAAGTTATGAGGTTCGCGACAAACTGTTGGAACTTCGGGGCAAACGCGAGGCATTGGAGAGCGAAATTGCGGGAAACGCGCAGGTTGAGAACAGCAGATATGAGGAAATCTCCAACATTCAGTCCGAAGAACTGCGTCTTAGCGCGCGGCTGAACGAACTGGAGCCGGAGACGCACCGCATTGAACTGACCGAAAATGATATTGCGGATGTGATTGAACTTTGGACAGGCGTTCCGGCAAGTACCATCACGGAAAACGAATTCCGTCGGATTGACCGTCTGGAAGAACGCCTGAAAGCGCATATTGTGGGGCAGGACCAAGCCGTGGAAGCGGTGGCGAGAGCCATCAAGCGGAGCCGCGCGGGAATCTCCTATAAGCGCAAGCCCGTGTCGTTCATCTTTGCGGGACCGACAGGCGTCGGCAAAACCGAGTTGGTAAAAACGTTGGCAAACGACCTGTTCTGCTCTCCCGAAACCCTGATTCGGTTGGATATGTCGGAATTCATGGAAAAGCACGCGGTGTCGCGGATTATCGGAGCGCCTCCCGGGTACGTCGGATATGATGAGGCGGGGCAGTTGACCGAGAAGATTCGCCGCAGACCGTATTCCGTCGTGCTGTTTGACGAGATTGAAAAAGCGCATCCCGATGTGCTGAACGTCCTGCTTCAGATTCTTGACGACGGCAGAATCACCGATGCGCGCGGCAAGACCGTCAACTTTGAAAACACCGTCATCGTCATGACGACCAACGCGGGTTCGGACCATTCCGCGGCAACCGCAGGTTTCAGCGCAAGCGAACAGTCGATTGCGGAGGACAAAACGCAGAAAGCACTGGCTTCTTTCCTGCGTCCCGAATTCCTCAACCGCGTGGATGAGATTATCACGTTCCGGTCTTTGGACCGCGGCGATTTCGTCCGCATTGCTTCCATTATGCTTGACGAACTCGCGGCGGCACTTGCGGAAAAGCACATCACGCTGACCGTGACCGATGCCGCTCGGGAACGCATTGCGGACAAGTCCTATTCCCGCACCTACGGCGCGCGGAATATGCGACGCTATATTCAAAAGGAAATTGAGGACCGTCTGGCGGCGGAGTTGATTTCCGGATACAACCAAAACTATACGCAGGCAATCGTGGATGCGGACGCGGACGGCGTCAGTGTCCGCTGCCTTTGATGGGTATGAACGAGAAAAGAATCAGGTGGTGTCGGACCGCGCCGCGCGACGCGTTGAAACTGCTCGGAAGCAACGGGCAGAGCGGTCTTTCCCACAAGGAAGCCTATGCGAGGCTCTGGAAGAACGGTCCGAACCGTTTCATGGAGCCTCCCCGACGGGCATACGGGATTCTGAAAACGTTATTTCGGGACCCCGTTCTGCTTCTGACCCTGCTTTGCGGGATTTTATCGTTGTGTTTTGACGAACTGCTCAGCGGGTTGCCGTTCCTATTGCTGTTCTGCGCATGGGGAGGATTCTTTGTCGGGCGACTGCTGCTCGGAATCGGGCGGTTCCAGACGGAATTCGCGTTTTTCGAGACGCCGTCGGTGACGGTCCTGCGCGAGGGGGAGGCATTCCTGATTCCCGCAACGCAGGTGGTGCGCGGGGACGTCATCGTCCTGCACGAAGGGGACATTGTTCCGTGCGACTGTCGGTTGCTCTCGGGAGACGAACTGACGGTCCGAATGACGTGGCGCGAGGGAGACAAGCCGACTCCGCACCTTTACCGGAAAAACGCGGACCGTCTCTATGTGTTCGGCGATATGACGCAGGCGCCCGATTTTGAGAATATGGTTTACGGAGGCTCGGAAATCGTCGCAGGCAGTGCCATGGCGCTTGCGGTTGAACTCGGGGAGACTTCTTTCCTCGGCGCGATGGGAGAACGGTTCGGGAAAAGCACGCGGACGGTGCGCGGCGAAATGCTCGGCGGCATTCTGCCGTATTGCAAACTGCTTTCCTTTGCATCGCTTCTGCTGCTGTTTCTGGTCGGGATTGTTTCGTTGTTTGCCGCGCCGTCGGAATATACCTCTCTGCGCGTTTTTTTGCCTGTTTGTGTTGTCACCGCATCGGCGTCCGTCGGTATAACAGGGCTGTATTTTACCGCTCTGCTTTTCCGGAACCGCCGCAGAGCAGGGGCGACGAAGCAGAAGCGGAACCGCGTATACATCCGAACGGACATCGCGAATGAAACCCTGCCGTATCTGACCGATTTGGTCATCATGGACCGTGCCGCTTTCTCGGACGGCAGACTGCATCTGCGTGCCGGTTACACGGGGGACGGTGTGGTAACGGGGGGCGCACAGGTTGCGGGGCTTGCCGAAGCGTTCGTTCTGTTGGCAAAGGCGAGGGAAGCGCTCCCTGCCGCGCAGTGTGACCGTTTTACCGAATCGGAGGACATGACCTATCTTTCCGAACTCCTGCGGGCAAGCAGACTGGATTTGCATGCGCTTGACATCCGCCTGTCCGCCGTACACCTGATTGCCGCAGGTGAGGAAGAGTTGTTGCACGTCACAACCGCGACCGAAACGTATCGTCTGCACGTCACGCACGGTGTGGGTGCTGTGACAGGCTGCTCGGAAATCCAATCGTCGGTTGGTGTGCTTCCCATGACGCCGGACCGTCTGGAACGGATTTTACGGTTCTGCGCGCGAGAAGAGGACGCGGCAGGCACCGTGCGGACCGTGGTCAGGGAAACGAACGGGCGGTTTGTGCTTGTGGGACTGCTCTCGCTTGGGGAAGTCTTTCTTCCGGATTTGCCGCAGCAGTTTGCGAAACTGAAAACCGCAGGCATACGCGTGTCGGTCCTTTCCCCGTTTTCCCGTGAGGACAGTGTCCGGTATTTCCGAAACTGCTGTCCCGATATTCCGGTTGAGGGACCCGACACATTCGGTGACGATACCGAATCTGCTAACGTCCGCATTTGGGCGGATGTGGAACGGGAAGCCGTTGCCGAATATCTGAGAAAGATAAAAAAAGAGGGGAAAACCGCGGCACTGCTCTGCAACCGAACCGACAACCGCCAACTTCTCGGTTCGGTGGCGCTCCGCGTGGTCTGCGATGACTGTTTCGGGCTTCTGTGCGACAGCGGAGACGCTCTGCCGGAACGGATTCCCGTTGCGGACCTTACGGTGCGGGACGGATGCACGCAAACCGTCCGCAATTCGGCTGACCTGATTCTTTGCCGTGCCGGGGCGTCGGGCGGTGGAGTCGCCGCACTGGAACCGATTCTGCGCCGCTCCAAAGCCATGACGTGGCGGTTGCGGGCGCTTCTCTGGAATCTGACGCTTCTCAAACTTGCGCGGATGCTGTTCTTTACACTCTGCGCACTCTCGGGGCTTGGCCCGCCGACTGCAGCGGAAACGCTCTTTATCTGCTTCGGCGGAGATTTGGCTGCGCTGTACGTTGCGCAGTCGGGAAAGTTGCAACATCCCGAGCGCACACCGTTCCGCCCCGATTACGCAAGTCTGATGCGCTTCTTCCGTGACCGCAGAATTGCGGTGTCCACGGCAGTCCCGCCGCTTGCCGTCTGGCTCGTATCCCTGATTCTGCGCGTGACCGGACTGCTCACAACGGAAGCCGCACAATCGCTTCCCGTTATTGGACTTGCCATTCTTCAGGTGGTTCTTTTGACTTTTGCGGAATCCGATGACGTGCGGATGCGGAATCCCGTCGGATATGCGAGACTTGCAGTGCTTTTGATTGTGCCGCTTTTGCCGTCCGTTCTGCTGTCGGTCCTGATTCCCTCGGTCGGCAAGGTTACGGGACTCGGAACGTGGTCACTTGCCTCCGGCTTCATGACGGTTTTCAGTTTCCTTGCGGCATTGGCGGGGACGTTGCCGATTTTCCGCAAAAAAGCGAAATAGAGCCGGAAGATTCCGCATATACTGTACCGAACCTGAATGCAAGGAGAAACGGTATGAAACGGTACAGTACGGCAGAGTTGCGAAAATTGGAAGTTGTCAACCTGTGCGACGGAGCGCGGCTCGGCTACGCGGAGGATTTTGAATTCGAGGCGGAGGGGGATTGCTCGCGTATCCTTTCCCTGATTATCTCGGGCAGTTGCGGTTTTCTCGGAATCGGAAAAGAGGACGATTTGGTGATTCCGTGGTGCCGTGTGGAATGTATCGGGGAAGATACCATTCTGGTCAGGCTGACACCGCAGGAGTTCAGTAATTGTCTCTGCGGCAGAAAAAGCGGCTCCAAACATTTGTTCGGCAAGCGAAAATGTTAATAATATGTAAAAACAAAAAGAAACCGATTGAAAAAGGCGACGGTGTATGGTATAATCTAATGTAATTGTGCCGCACCGTTGCCTTTTTGCAATGGGCGACGCAAAATAATACACACATCGGACGAAAATCGCCTCGGTGCCGTACCGTGCGGTGCGGTTTCGGCGGATGCGTCGCGATGGTGGAAAAACCGAAGGAGGACATGAAATATGTCTGTTATCTCAATCAAGCAGTTGCTTGAAGCAGGTGTTCATTTCGGACACCACACCAGAAGATGGAACCCGAAAATGCAGGAGTACATTTTCACGGAGCGGAACGGTATCTATATTATCGACTTGCAGAAAACCGTGAAAAAGTTCGACGAGGCTTATAACTTCGTCCGTGAACTGTCCGAAAAGGGCGGAACCCTGTTGTTCGTCGGTACCAAGAAGCAGGCGGCGGAAGCCATCAAGGAAGAGGCGACCCGTTGCGGAATGTACTATGTCAATGTGCGTTGGCCCGGCGGTATGATGACCAACTTCAAGACCATCAAGAAGTCGATTAACCGTCTGAACAACCTCTACAAGATGCAGGAGGACGGCACGTTTGACCTGCTTCCGAAGAAGGAAGTTGCCGCTATGCAGAAAGAAATCTTTGACCTTGAAAAGAGTTACGGCGGTATCAAGACCATGGAGCAGTTGCCTGACGCAGTATTCGTGGTTGACCCCAAGAAAGAGCATATCGCGGTTCTGGAAGCGAAGAAACTGGGCATTCCGGTCATTGCAATCGTGGATACCAACTGCGACCCCGATGATGCCGACTATATCATCCCCGGTAACGATGACGCAATCCGTGCAATCAAACTGATTTCCTCCTCGCTGGCGGATGCCGTGATTGAGGGCAAGCAGGGTGAAGAGACCGCAGAAACAACGGCGGAAGAGACCGCACCGGACGCTGAATAATCGAAAGGGGACACACAAAATGGCTGCTATTACCGCAAAAGATGTTGCCGCGCTCCGCGCAAAGACCGGTATCGGTATGATGGAGTGCAAAAAAGCGTTGGTTGAGGCAGACGGCGATATGGATGCCGCTGTCAAGATTCTGCGCGAGAAGGGCGAATTGAAGGCTGAGTCCAAGATGGCAACCAGAATTGCTGCAGACGGACTGGTTGAGATTCTCAAGGAGGGTGAACTGACCGCAATGATTGAGGTCAACTCCGAGACCGACTTCGTTGCAAAGAACGAGACTTTCAAAGCATTCGTGACCGATTTGCTGAAGATCATCATCGCGCAGAAGCCCGCAACGGTGGAAGCACTGATGGCTTGCAAATACGATGACGAAATGACGGTTGATGCCAAACTGAAAGAAATGATTTTCAAGATTGGCGAAAAGTTGACCGTGCGTCGCTTTGTTCTGGTCGAGGGTATCACAAGCACCTATATTCATGGCAACGGCTCCATCGGCGTTGTGGCGAAGTTTAAGACCAACGTTGCGGACAAGCCCGAATTCGCGGCGTTTGCCAAGAATATCGCGCTCCAGATTGGCGCTTATCCGACACCGTACCTTTGCCGCGAACAGGTTCCCGCGTCTGTGATTGAGGAAGAGAAGAAGATTCTTCTGGCGCAGATTGCGAATGACCCTGCAAACGCAAAGAAACCCGACGCAATCAAGGCGAAGATGGTCGAGGGGCGTGTTTCCAAGTTCTATGACAATAACTGCCTGTTGGATATGGGCTATGTCAAGGATGAGGACATGAAAGTCGGTCAGTATGTCAAAGCAACCGCTAAGGAACTCGGCGGCGAGATTGAAATTGCGGAATTCTATCGCTATGAAAAGGGCGAAGGAATTCAGAAGCGCGAGGAAAACTTTGCTGAGGAAATCGCGAAGATGACCGCAGGCAAATAAGAGGATAACGGAAGCGGATTGGAGAAAAATTCTCCGGTCCGCTTCGCGGTTTTCTCGGATTGAAAAATGCAAATTGAGGGAAAGAAATGCTTCCGCCTATTATGAAGTATACCCCTGCGGTTTGTGCCGTGGGGAAGAATTATCAGATTTTGATTCCCGTTCGGATGCCTGAGGTCCTCTGGGTGCGCGTTGGCGAAACCGACTACTACGATGAGAGCAACGGCATTTTGCATTCGGATACCGACTTGCACCGCGTTACGGCATTCTGTGGGAAAACAGGACTGTCCGTATCATCTTTAACGGGCAGGAGACGGTCACTGAGGATACGGTTCTCTGACCGGTTTTCAAAAGTATAAAAAGAGGTCAGAGCGAAAGATAGCCCCTGTCGGAAATTTCCGTTTCCGACAGGGGCTATCTTTATATTTCACTTCTTACTTTTTCCTATTACTTTTTTACTTCAAAATTTTCGGGAGCGGTTTGAGCGAAAAGTGAAAAGTGAAGAATGAAGAAGTTATAAGTAAAAATTCTCGGTCGCTTTGCTCCCGAGAATTTTTGGTGGACCATCAAGGGTTCGAACCTTGGACCTTCCGGTTATGAGCCGGTGGCTCTGACCAACTGAGCTAATGGTCCGCAACGCTATTATTATACCGCATTTTCCCTTTTTTGTCAAGAGCGGTAACGAATTATTTTTTGCAAAAATTTTTTTTACGCATCAGACGGTTTTCGCTTGCTTTCGACCTGCCGTTTATGGTACGATATGGGAGAGAAAGGAGTGAACGGAAATGAAAATGAAAATCAGATTGGTTTATGCGGCTCTGCTTTCGGTTGCGCTCATGCTTCTGCCGCAAATGAGCGGGTGCATGTCAGCCATACAGCCCCGCTCCGAAACGACGGGGGGCGAGAGAACGGGAAGCGAAACGGAGTCCGTCAAACCGGAAGAGCGGATTGCTTCGTTGGAACGTCAGTTAGAAGAGTTGCGCACGGCTCAGGAGTCTAAAAACAACGCATACGAAGCGCGTATCCGCAAATTGGAACGTACATTGTCCGCCGCAGACGCGCCGACCGCCGCAGACGGATTGGCGTTTACATACGAGGAAAACGGAAAAGGCGTGACTTTGACGGGATGGAGCGGTAACACCAAGACGCTTGTGATTCCGCAAACCGTTGACGGCAAACCCGTGACCGCACTCGGAGACGGACTGTTCCGCGAGCATGAACTGGAGCGCGTGACGATTCCGGACGGTGTACGGACAATCGGTTGGTTTGCGTTTTCGGGATGCTACTGCCTTACGTCGGTTACGCTTCCCGCAAGCGTTGAGAGCATCGGCTACGGTGCGTTTGAACACTGCGCCGCGTCGCTGCGGTTTATCTGCCCGTCGGGGTCCTATGCGGCGAAATACGCATCCAGTTACGGAATTCCGACCTCGGCTCAATGATTCAATAAATCATGACGACGGTTTTATCCTTGACCGATTTCCGCACGCAATAGTAAAAATAGCGGCGAATCAGAAAGACCTGCTCGGACTCCTGCCGCATATTGACGTAAAAACGGGCGGGGGAACCGTCGGTCGCGCGCCCCGACAGCCAGTGCGGAGAAACCAACAGGACGGTCCGGTTTCCGCTTTCCGCCAATTCAACGGCGCTTTGAAAGACAACGGGACCGTCGGAAAAAATGAATACCACCTCACGGCTGTCGGAGAATGCTTCCGACAGCCGCTGTTTGCTTTTGTGGCGGTCCAGAAGCGTAATCAGCGGAATTACAACAAGCAGAATTGCAAGCAGGGGAAGCAGGAAGAAAAAGACAACGGTCGTCAAAACAATCAGTGTTCCCGCCTGCAAAACCGCAATCAGCCAACCGATGACCTGAAACACGATTCGAAGCATCCGGAACCTGCGCAGAAAAGCGAGAATTTCCATCCACAACCGAACGATTCCGTTCCCGCTGACCGCGCGGAATATATCAAAAAACGCATTTCGGCGTGCGCTGATTTCGCGATTTTTGCGAGCCTGTGCGAGCAGATGTTCTGCCTGACGGTTCATGGCGAGGTCCTCCTTGGTACAACTTCATTTTGAAGTATTGCCAATTGACCGCGGCAAAAACAAAATTTTGAGAAAATCCGCAAAAACTATTGTAAAACGTTCTACGATTTGGTATAATATAAGATGATTTCAAAAAAGGGGGGAATGGAATGAAGCAAATCGCGCTTTCGTCGGACGTTTGGCGGACCCTGTGGCGGGATTCGACGGCTGTTCTGTCGCGTGACGGCAACCGCTTACGCTTCATCTCAGCGATTCTGATTGTTGCAACCGTCTCCCTGCCGTATCTGCTTCTGTTTCAGGTTCGGGAACTTCTTCTTTCCGCCGAGGGGCTGACCAACAACGGTGCGGCGTTGATTTCTGCCTGCTTTGCGGCGTTCCTGCTTCTCCTGACCGTGTTTCTCACGCTTCCGCTTGTATCGGGGTTGTTTTACCTTGCCGGACGAATGGAGAACGGCGAGGAAACCTTACTCTCGGATGTCTTTTATGCGTTTGCGAATGGCGCCGCTTACCGTCGGGGATTGTGCGCGGGAATTTGGTTGGCGATTCCGCCGGCAGTCCTGTTCGCGGTCCCAAGGACAATGGTTGCGGGACTTGCCGGCTTTGCGGGAAATCAGCCGCTTCGTTGGATTTTGGTCGCGCTTGCAGCGGTTGCCGCAGATTTTCTGTCGGGGATACTGCTCCTCGGCGGATTCCGCAGGGGGGTTGCTGTCTTTCGTCCCGAACGCGGACAAAAACGCTTTGGACATGGCGCACGACGGGTCGGGCTTTGGTATTGGGTACGCTTTCTGCCGCACCTGATTCTGTCGGTTCTCTCGCTCCTGATTTACCTGATTGCGGATATTCTGCCGCGAATGCTGATTTCCTATTTCCGCCTGTGGCGAATGCTTGCGGAACCTGTTAATACTGATGATGTTTCAATCGGAGGATGATACCATGAATGAAAAATACTATCTGACAACCGCGATTGCGTATGCGTCGCGCAAGCCGCATTTCGGCAACACCTACGAGGTGATTATGGCGGATGCCGTTGCGCGCTACCAACGGGCGCTCGGCAAGGACGTCTTTTTCTGCACGGGAACCGACGAACACGGGCAGAAGATTGAAAACTATGCCAAGGAAAAGGGCATTACCCCGCAGGCATATGTGGACGGCGTTTCGGGCGAAATTCGCGGGGTCTGGGACCTGATGAACACGAGTTACGACTACTTCATCCGCACGACGGACGAGAACCACGTGCGGACCGTTCAGAAAATCTTCCGTCGCTTTTACGAGCAGGGGGATATTTACAAGAGCGAATACGAGGGGTGGTACTGCACCCCCTGCGAATCTTTCTTTACCGCAACGCAGGCGGAGGGCGGAAAATGTCCCGACTGCGGCGCGCCGCTGACGCAGGCAAAGGAAGAGGCATACTTCTTCAAAATGAGTAAATATGCCGACCGTCTGATGACCTATATTGACGAACATCCCGATTTCATTCAGCCCGAACTGCGGAAAAAGGAAATGGTCAACAACTTCCTCAAGGCGGGCTTGCAGGACCTCTGCGTGTCGCGGACCTCTTTCAAGTGGGGAATTCCTGTTGACTTTGATGAACGTCACGTGATTTACGTCTGGCTCGACGCCCTGACCAACTATATCACCGCAATCGGCTATGACCCTGACAAGCCCTATGCCGAGCAGTCGGAGCATTTCCGCAAGTGGTGGCCCGCCGACGTGCATATCATCGGCAAAGATATTCTCCGCTTCCACACCATCTATTGGCCCATTTTCCTGATGGCGCTCGATTTGCCCCTGCCGCGGCAGGTGTTCGGTCACCCGTGGTTCAACTTCGGGACCGACAAAATGTCAAAATCCAAGGGCAACGTCATCTACGCCGACGGGCTTGCCGAGCATTTCACGGTGGACGGCGTGCGCTACTATGCGCTTTCCGAAATGCCGTTTACAAGTGACGGTTCGATTACCTATGAGTCGGTTATCAAGCGCTACAACACCGATTTGGTCAACAATCTCGGCAATCTGGTCAAGCGCACGTTGGATATGGAAAAGAAGTATTTCGGAAAGGTCATTCCCGCGCCGCAGGGCGAGGAGGGGACCGACCGCGAACTGAAAGATGCGTGCTTCACCGCGGTTACCGGCATGAAAGCCGAGATGGACGCATTCCATATCGCGGACGCTCTGGAGCATATCTTCGCAATGCTCAGCCGCGCGAATAAGTATATCGATGAAACCACGCCGTGGAGCCTTGCCAAAGACGAGACGAACCGCGGGCGGCTCGGGACGGTCCTGTACAACCTCATGGAGACCATCCGCTTCGGCGCGGTGATGCTCCTGCCGTTTATTCCCGCAACCGCTGCGGAAATTCTGGACGAACTGAACACCGACCGCCGCGATTTTGCTTCGCTTGAAACGTTCGGCGCGCTCCGTTCTGGCGATACGGTAGGTGATTCCCGCGTGCTGTTTGCCCGGGTAGACGAGGAAAAGGAACTTGCGGCATTTGAAGCCGAACGGCAGGCACAACTTGCGGCACAGAAGCCCGCGGAGCCGGAGAAGCCCGAGAAGCCGGAGGGCTGTGCGATGATTGGCATTGAGGATTTCATGAACGTGGAACTTCGGACCGCCAAGGTCTTGGCTTGCGAACCTGTCCCGCGCGCAAAGAAACTGTTGAAACTGCAACTGGACCTCGGTTACGAACAGAGACAGGTCGTATCGGGCATTGCAAAATGGTATAAGCCCGAGGACCTGATTGGGCGGAAACTGATTGTAGTCGCAAACCTCAAGCCCGCAACCCTGTGCGGCGTGGAATCCAACGGCATGGTCCTTGCCGCAGGAGAAGAAACCGTCCGCGTGGTCTTCCTCTCCGATGATACCCCGCTCGGCGAACGGGTCAGATAAGGGACAAATATGCTGATTTGAGAAGGCACAAATACCATTCACGCCTTTTCTTTGCAGGAAGAAGGCGCAAAGAGAAAGGCACACTTTGCTGCGCAAAGCTGCGAAAAGAAACGCCGATAGGGAGATTTCGTCGCCTGCGGGCGACGATCAGCGCTACACGGCGCTGAACCCGTGCCGCCTTTTAGAAAAGGCGGGCGAAAACTTTCCCTGCAATGTTTTCCTTCGAAAATCTAAATTTTTTCAGAAAACGGGACCGCGAGTCCCGTTTTCCAATGAAAGGAGCCACGCATTGAATATTACGGTTATCGGTTGCGGCAGATGGGGGTCACTGATTACTTGGTACCTTGACCGCATGGGGCACCAAGTCACGCTCTACGGTCGCGCAGGGTCGCGGCATATGCAGGCGTTTCTCGAAACGCGCGAGAACGACCTGCTCACACTCCCTGAAAGCGTCAACCTCTCCACCGACCTTTCCGCCGCCACGCGCGACGCGGAGGTCTTGATTCTTGCCGTTGCGTCACAGGGACTGCGCGGCCTGATGGACGAACTGCGCCCGTTGAACCTTTGGAATCGCGCGTTCGTCCTTTGTATGAAAGGCATTGAAATCGGCACAGGCAAGCGCCTGTCCGAAATCGTGCGGGAGAATACCGACCCCTCCAACGGCGTTGCGGTCTGGCTCGGTCCCGGGCATGTGCAGGAATTCTACGCGGGTATCCCGAACTGCATGGTCATCGACAGCGACGACGAATCGCTCAAAGCCCGCTTGGTCGAAGCCTTTTCGGGTGACCTGATTCGTTTTTACTTCGGACAGGACCTGCTCGGAAACGAGATTGGAGCCGCTTCCAAAAACGTCATCGGCATTGCCGCAGGCTTTCTGGACGGCATGGGTCTGTCCACCCTCAAAGGGGCTTTGATGAGCCGCGGAACCCGTGAAATCGCCCGCCTGATTGAAGCGATGGGCGGAAATCCTTTTTCCGCCTACGGGTTGTGTCATCTCGGCGACTATGAAGCGACGGTCTTTTCGCCCTACTCGCACAACCGCAGTTTCGGGGAAGCGTTCGTAAAAGGGGAGCCGTATACGGCGCTTGCCGAGGGCTATTATACCGCCGCCGCCATGCAAACGCTGAAAGCACGTTACGGGGTGGATTTGCCGATTTGCGACGCGGTTTATCATGTTCTCTATGAGGGCACCGACGCAAAACGGGAAATTGACGAACTGTTTCACCGCTCGCTGAAGCGGGAGATTGACGGCAAAAGTTATCGGGAGGTCTGACGTGTCAATCAGCGGAATTTTTGACAGCCACGCGCATTATTTTGACCGCCGTTTTGAAGCGGAAGCGGGCGGCGCGGATGCGGTCCTCGCACAGATTATGCCGAATCCGGTTGCGTACATTGTCAATGTCGGGACCAATCCCGAAACCTCCGCCGAAGCGGTGGAGCAGGCGGCGCGCTATGCGGGAATGTTTGCCGCAGTCGGCATCCATCCCGAGGATTGCCACTACCTGCCGGATGAAGCGCGCGCAATGGACTGCCTGCGGGCGCTTCTCGGAACGGAGGAGAGCCGACGGCGGGACAAAATCGTTGCGCTCGGCGAAATCGGTCTGGACTATCACTATGAAAATTATGGGGATATTCCGCTCGACAAAGCAAAAGAAATGCACTTTTTTGAGGTACAACTCGATTTGGCGGAAGATATGGATCTGCCCGTTATCATTCACGACCGCGAAGCGCACGGGGATTGCTTTGAAACGGTCCTGCGGCATCCGAACGTGCGCGGCGTGTTCCATAGTTACAGCGGGAGCGCGGAAATGGCGCATGAACTGGTGCGGCGCGGGTGGTATATTTCCTTTTCGGGAACCCTGACTTTCAAAAATGCCGCGCGCGTGCGTGCGGTCGCGGAAACGGTCCCGTTTGAGCGGATTCTGGTGGAAACCGACGCACCTTACCTCGCGCCGCACCCTTATCGCGGGAGCCTGAACCATTCGGGGCTTCTGGTCCACACCATCGGCGCGCTCGCCGAAATCAAGGGCTGTACCCCCGAATTTGCCGCGCAAAAGACCGCTGAAAATGCGAAAATTCTGTTCCGAATCGCAGATTTTGTATAAATCTGCCAAAAAGCGGTGACGGAATTCTACATCCCGTCAGTAATAGAGTTCAAGTACACTCTTGCAAAATCCTTTTTTGTGTGATATAATAAAAGAAAGCAGCGTTATCGTCTGTTTTGTATTGAGTTTCGGCTAAACTGAAGAAAGGTTCACAGAAAAGGGTATCACAATGGCTAAGATTGAAACAAAGAACATCAGAAACATTGCCTTGCTCGGGCATGGCGGAAGCGGAAAGACCTCTCTCTCGGAGGCAATGCTTTACCTGACAGGAGAGACCGACAGACTCGGCAATGTAACCGCCGGAAATACGGTTTGTGATTACGACGCAGAGGAGATTTCGAGAAAGATTTCAATCTCGGCTTCCATTGCGCCGATGATGTGGAAAGATATTAAAATCAACGTCATCGACACCCCCGGGTATCTGGATTTTGCAGGGGAAGTCGTGCAGGCACTCCGTGTCGCGGACAGCGCAGTCATCGTAGTAGACGGAAAAGCCGGCATAGAGGTCGGAACCGAGTTGGCTTGGGATTCCGTCACGGCGGCGCATCTGCCGCGTGCGTTCTTCATCAATAAATTTGACGATAATGAAGCAAGATTCGGTCGTGTGCTGGATTCGCTTCACGAAACGTTCGGTAAGAACGTCTGCCCGCTGACCATTCCGATGGTGCGCGGCGGCGAAGTGGTCGGCGCAATCGACCTGATTGACCAGACCGCTCATGTTTTTGACACAAACGGACGTCACAGCGTCGAGATGATTCCCGACGAATCCAAGGAAGCCGCCGCAAAGTACCGCGATATGCTGATGGAAGCGGTTGCAAGCACCAACGAAGACCTGATGATGAAATACTTTGAGGGTGAAGAAATTACGCACATGGAGGCGGTCAACGCGGTCCATGAGGGCATCATTCACGGCGAGATTGTCCCCGTATTCTGCGGCGCGGCAACCAAACTGTGGGGCGTGTGGACCATGTTGGACAAGATTACCGAGTCGTTCCCGCGTCATACGGCGAAGAAGCAGGAGACGTTGGCGGGCGGCGAGAAAATCGACATCGTTCCCGAGGGCGAACCGGCAATTTTCGTATTCAAGACCGTTGCGGACCCGTTTGTCGGGAAAATGTCTTTCTTCAAGGTGATGAACGGCAGTATCCGCCGCGATATGACCCTGCGCAACAACACCACGGGTGACAACGAAAAGTTGGCACACATCTATACCGTGCGCGGCAAGAAGCAAACCGAGGTTGAGGAACTTGCCTGCGGCGACATCGGTATGGTCGCAAAACTGAACAACACGAACACAAACGATACGCTGACGTGGAACAAAACGTTTGAATACCGCAAGATTGTATTCCCGAAGCCCTACTATGTGAAAGGGATGACCCCCGCATCCAAGGGTGACGAGGGCAAGATCTCCCAGAGCATTGCAAAGATGGTTGAAGAGGATTACACTCTGCGGTTCGAGAACAACCCCGAAACCAAGCAACTTTTGATTTACGGTTTGGGTGAGGTCCATCTGGCGGTCCTTGCCGCACGCCTCAAGAGCCGCTTCGGGCTGAATATCAAGTACGACACGCCGAAGATTGCTTACCGCGAGAAAATTACCAAACCGGTTGACGTGGAGGGCAAGCATAAGAAGCAGAACGGCGGTTCGGGACAGTACGGTCACGTCAAAATGCGGTTCGCTCCGGGCGAGGACGAGGGGCTGACCTTTACCGTCTCGGTTGTCGGCGGCACGGTGCCGAAGAATTTCTATCCCGCAGTGGAAAAAGGAATTCAGGAAGCGATGCAGAAAGGCGTTGCGGGGTTCCCGATGACGCATCTTGCGGCGGACCTTTACGACGGCTCCTACCACGCGGTGGACTCGGATGAAATTTCTTTCAAAACCGCAGCGTCTCTGGCATACAAGAAAATGCTGGAGCAGGCAGGTCCCGTGATTCTGGAGCCTGTTGGGGACCTGCGGGTCACGGTTCCGGACGGATTGGTCGGCGATGTGATGGGCGACCTGAACAAACGTCGCGGCAGTGTCATGGGCATGGAGCCTGCGGCGCATAAGGGGTATACCACCATTCAGGCAATCGCGCCGAAAGTGGAGTTGCTGGATTATCCGATTACGCTGCGCGCCATGACGCAGGGAAGAGGCTCGTTTGATTTTGCGGTAACAGGATATGACACCGTTCCCGCAAACCTTGCCGCAAAGATTATTGAGGAAAATAAACAGTAAAACCGATGACGGCAGGCAAAACGGCGGAAAAAATACAGAAGTGTATTTTCTCCGCCGTTTTCGCATGATGTCGCATTGTCGTTTGGAATAATAGAGTTTCGGATAACGGTGCAAACTATGTCAAAAACAAGAGAGGAGCATCTATATGAGAGCAGAGGAACTGAGACGCGAGGCGGCGGAGATAAAGGCAAATATCCTTGAAAAGAGGACCTATCTGCACGCCCATGCAGAAACCGGTTTCGCACTGGAACACACACTCGCTTATGTGAAAACCGGACTAAAAAAACTGGGTTACGCAACAACGTTATGCGGCAAAGCGGGGCTTGTTGCGCTTGCCGGAGGAAAGAGAGCAGGAAGGACGTTTCTGCTTCGTGCGGATATGGACGCGCTGCCGATAAGAGAGCAATCCAATGTGGACTTTTCCTCCGAAAACGGCAATATGCACGCCTGCGGACATGATATGCACACGGCAATGTTGCTCGGCGCGGCAGAACTGCTGAAGAAACATGAGGATGAGATTTGCGGCACGGTTAAACTGATGTTTCAACCTGCGGAGGAACTGTTTGAGGGGGCTGGCGACATGATTCGCGCAGGCGTGTTGGAAAATCCGCAGGTGGATGCCGCGCTGATGATTCACGTGATGGCGGGAACGCCGCTTAACACGGGGACAATCATCGTTTCCGACGCCGGTGTCAGCGCGCCCGCGGCGGATTATTTTGAAATTCGCGTCAGAGGAAAAGGCTGTCACGGTTCCATGCCGAATCTGGGAATCGATTCGCTGACCGCCGCTGCACATATTCTCATTGCGTTGCAGGAAATTCAGGCGCGCGAATTGGCAATGAATGACCGCGCGGTTTTGACCGTCGGCACCATGCACGCAGGCACGGCGGCGAACGCCATTCCCGATGAAGCGGTCATGGGCGGAAGTTTACGCACGTTTGATGAGAACGTGCGGGAAACGGTCAAACAGCGAATCTCGGATATTGCCGCAAGCATTGCAAAAGCATTTCGCGCCGAAGCGGAAGTCGTTTTCGGAAGCGGTTGCCCGACTTTGAAAAACGATGGGGAATTGTCCGCCGCCGCTTATCGCTACGGAAAGGAGTTGCTCGGTGCAAATCAAATCTTTACCGTTGCACAACTGAAAGCGGGCAGCGATGATAACGGTGCCTCGAAATCGACGGGGTCCGAGGACTTTGCTTATGTCAGTCAGAAAGTTCCGTCCGTTATGTTGGCACTAGCGGCAGGTCAACCCGAAAAGGGGTATATCTACCCGCAACATCATCCGATGGTGAAATTCGATAACGACGCGCTTGACGTTGGCAGTGCCGTTTATGCGTATATCGCAATGCGATGGTTGGAGGAGCATGGAAAATAATCGCCGCAGTATTGTATGATCTGACAAAAAGTGTGGCGGTCGGAAGCAAAAGATAGGATAAACTTTACACTTGACATTTCCGTTTTTACCGGAATCACCGAGGAGGCGCTCTTTGAAAAGGTGCGGCAGATTTTTGAATATTCACTCCACAATCGGACCATCCGCAATTTCCGCCGCATGATGACCATTGAGCAGTTCCGTTCGGAGAAATTGGCAGCCCTGTATTCAAGGCGCTATGTGGAGCGTATGATTGACTATCATGCCGGTATCTTTCGCGCGCTGATTGCCGCGGGAGAGATTCAGGCAGAGGACCCCGAGGTTTTGGCGATGATGTACGTTGCCCCTGTGCTGACGCTCATCGGCGTCTGCGACCGTCAGCCGGAAAATGAACGGGAATGTCTTGAAAAACTGAAAAAGCACGTCTGTCTCTTTTTCCGCATGGTTCACGGGGACTGTCCGCAGAGAGGGGAAAGCAAATGAAGAAACCGTTGATACAAAAGTTGGGATTGCTCGGCATCCTCAGTTTTCTTTCGTACACGGAGGCGGTGGTCTTTGCCCCGCTTGCTTATCCGGATTACGATTGGATGGCACAGGCAGTCAGTGACCTCAGCGCAGCAAATGCGCCGTCTCTTTCGCTTTGGAATCAACTGACCGCTCTTTATAATGCGTGCGAGGTGGTTTGCGTCACGGTTGTCTGCATTGGCATACAGGGACAAAAAACAAAACCGTTGCGCATCGGCGTTTATCTGTTTGCAATCATGGAGTGGATTTCGGCGGTCGGCTACAAAACGGCATCATCCCGTGCGAGATAAGACCGAGCAAAACACATCGATACGTGATCCAAATGGAAGACGTTCAGGTCTATCTGCGAAAGAAAAGATCGGTAAGACGAAAGGAGATCTCCGTGGGGATCTTCAATGCCAAGCCGACCAAACAAACGGTGGTGATCAACAACAACCGCCCGATGGACGCCGTGGATATTGGAGAGTGCTTTGTTACCATCGCGGACGAGTGCAAGGGCGCATTCCGAGAGCACGTGGAGAGGCGACTCCGATACTTTCCCGATGCCCTCACCGCCGACAAAGCCGCCGAGATCATCGGCTACGCTCCGCACACGGTGCTCTCATATATTCGTCAGAAGCGAATCTTCGCAGTCCAGATCAGCGGAAAATATATCCTCCCAAAGTCCGCCCTCGTGGATTTCCTCACCGATGACTTTGCCTTCGAGATCGTCCATAAGTCCACATGGCATTTGAATACGATACTGATGTTTGTGGAGAAGGGATAAAGAGAAGCACGGTAGACCAAATAAGTCTACCGTGCTTCCGATATTAAACTATTGCGCCACCGACAAGGCGTTTAAGAATACGCAGAAATCGGAGTGGCATGAAGGAGTAATATTTAATTTCTATCAAGCAGAATTCAAATGGTAGTCCATAAATGATTATTACTAACCTTATTAAGAAGCATCCTCCTCAAGCCAAAACAGAAGAAGCGATCTTTTGAACACAAGATAAAAAACTTATAAGAGGTTAATTGATAGATAATATGTTGCCGATAGATATTTTATTGAGAACTACCTTTTCCAAAAATATAGCCCAAAGATAAGGAAACAACTGGAACAATTATGTTGACTAATTCTAAGTTTATTCCTTCGCCTTTTGTATATGAATAAACAGAATCAATTATCACAATTGCTATAAGCAAAAAACAAATAATTAGAGCGATATGCATTGCAACATTTGCAGGCTTAGTTCCCAAAAATTTCCCCATATATCCACCGTCCTTCTCTTTATTATTATGCACGGCTTCTATGAGTTTATTCTGTGTTTGGGTATCTAAATTAAGAAATGATTCTGATGAAATTAGTGATGTTATAGAGTCTTCGGGAGCATTTAAAGTGATACCGTTTTTAGCCATATGATCTCCTTATACTTCCTTATAGAGATTATACTCAAGTTTTTTCAATGCATTATCACTTAATGCACTAATCCAAAAGTTTATGTATATCTTTTTTCCACTAAATGTAGCTAATTCGATTGATTGTGTTGTTCCTGTTCCCAAACTATTGTTGAAATTAATACATGTTAATTGAATGGTTGAACCGGTTACCTCTTTTTTTAGCGAATATTCTTGGCCTGCAACTGATTCAAATTTAAACAAAACGTCAAATGCAAAAGACTCGTCACAGACAACTGCAATTTTAATATCTGACGACTGAGAAAAGGAAATTAGTGTTCCTGAATCGAAAATTTCATAACCACAGGAAGATTTAACAACTTGCATAATTACTCCTTTAAAGTAAATATGCCATTTTTGATTACAAAATGGCATATAAAATTGTCAGCGGACTATAAAAAAGATATTTTTCGCAATTTGTGTTAGAGATTTGAAC
>CAZVYZ010000007.1:0-49746 GCA_964630695.1 uncultured Ruminococcus sp. | reverse complement strand
AACGGCTTGCCGTTTCTCTCCGCTACCGGATAGAAGTGGAAAAGACCTTGGGCGTTGCCCAAACCCACTTAGGAAACTTCTTGAAAGAAGTTTCCTAAGAACTTTTAAGAACTTTAACCAAGGGGGATCTTACCCCTATGTTTATGTGGTGCTGATTTTGTGTAGCCGTTTACGCTCTACGCATTCCGGCTGCTCCGAGACCAATTCCGTTAACGGAATTGGCACGGCGGCAACTTGTTGCCTTGTCTCATCTACGCTACCGGATAGAAATGGTTCAGATTAGTTGCTGACTTGGCGGAACGACACGCAGGTCGTTCCGCACCGATTGAAAAAAACTTTTCAGACAAAGGTGATAATTTTCCATTCACCAAACAAGTGCGATAGCCGCACTTTGCAAAGCATTCACACCTCCCAAACGACAAAAACTTCCCTCATGTCCCCGCCACTTTCAAAAAGCGAAACAAATTTTCGCTTCGTAAGTGGCGGGGACATGGGGGAAGTTCTCGGGGAGTGAGGGAGGTTTGGAGGGAGAGAGGGTCCTCTTTCAAGAGGACCCTCTCTCCCTCCAAGGTCTCTCCCTCCAAGGTCTTTCCCTTATTCCCCAAGCACCACACCCGTCTCAAAAGCCCCGACGGGAACGGCGGCAGTGAATTGACGAATCAGACCCGCCTGAACCAACTCATCGGTGGTCTGCTCCGCAATCGTGTAGTCAACCGACTCGTAATCCTTGACAGGCGGCAGAGCGTTCTGCTCAGCGCAGAGTTTCTCAATCAACTCCAGAGCGTGCTTCAACTTCCGCTCGCCCTTGATTTTCAGAAGTACCGGCGTTGCCGCATACTTTTTCTTGTTCGATACGTCGGTAAAGAAGTATTTCGTTCCCTCCAACTCGGCAGGGTCAAGCGCAAGATAAACGTAAAGCGTGCTGGACTTCGCGTTCACTTTCGCCAACTTTACCCGCCCGCGGTTGAAAGACTCGTAACCCCAACTGATGCGTCCTTTCACACCCTTGTAGGACAGGAACGCATTTTTGATGATGGAATAGTACCCCTGTACGTTCCCGCGCGACTGGCTGAGTCTGGACAGGAAACTGCGGCGATAGCGGCTGACCAGACGGACAAGCCCCTGCCGTTCCTGCTCCAACATCTCGGCGTAGCGCTCCGGCTCCGCCATAACGTCAATGAATTCCAACCCCGAGGTGTCGATTCCCGCAAGCGAATCATCGTCGCCCTCATCGTCACCGTCATCGTCGTTTTCGTCCTCTTCGTTCTCAACCACCGCAACCGGCTCCTCAACCGTCACAAACGCCTCCACGGCAGGCTCTTCGACGGGAACGGGTTCTTCCTCCGCCGGAGGCTCTTCCGCAACCGGCTCCTCGGCAGGAATCGGTTCCTCCTCTGCTTCCGGCTCCTCAAGCAAGCGATCGATGGCGCCCGCCAAATCCTCAATGGCATTCATGCGGAATCCCAGATTCAGCACCCGCAGATTCCCGAGCAACAAATGCTCCGCGACCGAGCCGAACGACGGTCTTGCCGCGGTCTGCACTGCCTCCTGCGCCTTTTCCGCCAATCGGTTGGTAATCAAACGGTGCGCGACGGCTTGGAGAACCACCTTTTCCGTTGCGACGCAGACATCCCGCACGGCTTCCTCTTTTCCCTCGGTCTTTTCCTGCACCGAACGGACCGCATCTTTCAGTTTTTTCAATGTGTTCTCCGTGAATTCCATCATACAAACCCATCCTTTAAGATATTCAATATAATTGTACACTGAAACGGTCGATTTGTCAATAGGTAAAACGAAAAAAGCCCGATTTTTTCGTTTTTTCGGACCCGAAATTCCATTGGGGACTATGCAGACCGCACCGGAACGGGTCCTTACCGTTTTCAGGGGACTTCCCGAAAGAAGCCCCCTGAGCAGGTTTTATTCTACCCCGTCGTCAGACTCGAATGTGTCCGCGGAGGAATCGTCCTCGTAGTTCTCGTCGTACCAATCCTCTTCCTGCAAACCGTCGGTAGAGTTGTCATGGTCAAACGATGACGCGTCATCGTCATGGAACACCGACACCTGCGGTTCAAATGCGAACGCGTCAGTCGTCGGCTCGCTGTCGGACTTTGCCTCTGTCCTCCCGTCGTGCGGAGCCTGCGTATCGTTGTCAAACTCGGTTCCCGCAGACCCCCCGTTTGATTTTGCCTTTTTTGCAATCGCGGCGGTGCGGAAAATCAGAACCACAAGCACAATCTGCAGGACCAGAGCCACCACGCCGAGCAGCAACGCCACAAGCGCCGATTTTTCGGGCAGGAAACGCGTTGTCATCGCAAGCACGGGAAGCGGAACAAAACCGTATACCGGTTTACCGTCCCGCACATATTTCACGCGGTCCGCGTATTTCGCATGCCGACGGAGCAAAATCACCAACGCAACGACCTGAAGCAGAATCACGGTTCCGAGCGCGATGAACAGCCACGTCAAATCAATCCGAACGGGGATTTTTGCGACCTCCGAGCCGAAATCCTCAAACGCAGTATCCACACCGCTTTGGGACGCGGCATCGGAGATTTCCGCCACCGCATTGGCGCGGAGCGTTTCCAACGTCTCCTTGCCCGCGTCGTTGTAAAAACTGCCGTTCCGCAATTCCTCACACCGTGCCTCGATTTCGGCAATGCGCTTGTCCTTGTAGCGCGCGAGCGGGAGTCGGTTGTCGCATTCCGCAATCAGCGCGTCCATTTTGTTCTGATAGTCGGGACCCGTCTGCAGAGCCTCCATTTTGGCAATGTAACTCTGAATCAGATTCTTCACGTTCTGACCGTCACCCTTTTGGATTCTTCCGCGCAACTCCTCGATTTTCCCCTTGAGGTAGTTTTCGTTCAACGTCGTGAGAGAAACGGAATATTCCTCTCCGTGCGGTGCATTCTCGGTCGCTTTTACACGGATGAAAACCGTGTATACCGTTCCCGCGTTCAGGTTGGTCAGATTGCCCGCATCCTGCCAGACAAGAGCCTCGTTTTCAAACCGACGGAATGCAAATTCGTAGTCAACCGTGTCTGCGTCAGTCAATTCAAGCAGGATGGAAGTCTCCCCAATCGTCGGTTTCTGAATCTTGCCGTTCTCGTCCGCGTCTGCGGCAATCGGTGCGGCAGGTCTGCTTGCAAGTTGCCGTTTCTTCCAGTCGCTGTGCGAGGTTTGTTCCCCGTCTCCGAGACGGCGAACCAGAATTTCCTTGCCGAAAAACGATTTCAGCGAAACCTTGTCCCCGCCCTTAAACGGAATCGTGGTGTCCCCGCATTTCAGTTCAAAGTCTCCGGTGCCCTCTGCAAGCAGCGTTTCCTGTGTATAATCCACGCTGAATTCGGGGACCGCGCAGGATTGCAGAACCACTCCGCTCAAGGTTTGGTTCTCGGCGGGAATCGTGTAGTTGAACGCCGCCTCTGCAGCATGCTCCACCTTGTTCCCGTTCCATTGAACCAACTTGTAGCCGGGTTTTGCCGCTATCGTAATCGTAATTTCGGTATTGTAAGCGAACGAGAGCGGCGTGCCGTCGTAGGTGTAGGTGTTGTTGCCCTGTTTGACCGTTATCGTTGCGTGTTCGGTGAGGGCATCCGAAAAGTCAATCTGATAATCCTCTGCCACCCAATAGGCATAAAGTGTCGTATTTTCCGGAATGTCCCAGATGCTTCCCGTGCCGTTCGAATCAATATATTTCGTGCCTCGCCCGTCCAGTTCGGTATAATAACCCGCAAACACGTATCCCGCTCTTGTTGGCAGTTTTCCTGCCGCAAAATCGGAAATCTTCTGGTTGAACGTCACGGAAATGGTCGTCCCCTCCGGATTCGAAAGAATACCGCCGCACGCATCAAACGTAACCTGATAAACATTCGGAACATAGTACCGGATTACTTCATTCAACTTCTGCGTAGCAGAAACCGTAATTTCGGTATAGTATTTTGTATCACCGGTGATAAAGGTATAACCGGGATACTGGCGAAAACTGCCGTCCGGGTCTTTCAGATTTTCGTCTGCCGCAATCAAATCCCCGTATTTCCAATTGGTATACAGCACGTCGTCTGTCTCGCCGGTCTTATCCTTATCGGGGGGGATTCGATTTTTCGTCAGCCAGTCCTTGTCCACACGGGAACCGCCGATTTCTTTTGGCTCAAACCGTGCAGTCAACCGGATTTTATCTCCTGTCGGAACCGTACTCAGAGTATACAAATATTTGCCGTCTTCATTGATTTTGATTGCATTCTCTCCCTCGTACCATCCGACAAACCGGTGGGCAGGCGTATCCTCCGGAATATACAATTCAATGCCTTCTTTTCTCTCACCGTTACCCAAATCAACGAACTCGTTCTTATAGGTGTAGGTGTTTTTCAATTCCGGTATGGTTTTGATACTGGCATCCTCTTGATTTGAAACATATTCAATTGTATAAACTTTCGGCTCAAAATAGGCAGTAAAGGTCAAATCCTCCGTCACGGCAGTCACAGTTATTTCACTGGTCCCGCGCGGATAAGAAGCCCCGTCTCCCGCCACAATATTGACAAACGTGTATCCGTCTCCCGCCGTAGCCCTTACCTTTATGGACCCCCCATCCAAACAGTATTTCCCGTCAATCGTGTCCACACCCGTCCATTCAATCTTACAGGTACTGTCACCGCCGCTCGTAATCACCTTGATTTCATGGTAACCTGTGGGAGCATCGGCATGAACCGTCACAGCCGCCATCAATGCGACAATCAGGAGGAGCAAAACCGCCGCAAATTCCATTGCCTTTTTGATTTGATTCTGCATGGCTTACCCCTCCCTTACTTTCAGGATTTCGCCACCCGCGTCGTTAATCGCGATAATGGCTTCGCGTGAAAAATTCTGTGCCTCAACGGTCAACGGAATGTGCAATTCTCCCGAAGTGTGGACCTTGAGAGACCGCGCGCTGTCCATCACGATTCCGCGCTCCTTGAGCGATTCCAGATTGACCACCTCGTTCGGGTCATAGAACGCTTCAATCCGATTCAAATCAATCAGCGCCACCGTCGGGTCAATCTGTACCGCACTCATGCGCTCCGCCGTTTCGTCCTCATACTGTCCGTCGTCCGCATACTGACCGTCATCAGCGTACTGCTCATCGTACTGTCCGTCGTCCGTGTACTGCCCGTCCTCAGCGTACTGCTCATCGTACTGTCCGTCGTCCGCATACTGCCCGTCCTCGGCGTACTGCTCATCGTACTGTCCGTCATCTGCGTACTGACCGTCCTCGGCGTACTGCTCGTCATATTGTCCGTCATCCGTATACTGTCCATCCTCAGCGTACTGCTCATTGTACTGACCGTCATCCGTGTACTGTCCGTCCTCGGCGTACTGCTCGTCATATTGTCCGTCATCCGCATATTGACCGTCATCGGCGTACTGCCCGTCCTCGGGGTACTGTTCCTCGTAGTACGCGCCGTCATCCGACTCCGCTTCCGCCATTGCAGGTTGTGCTTCGTCTTCATACGCTCCATACGCATCGTCCTCGGACTCCTCTGCATACGGCTCGTCCGCATACGGCTCGTCCGTTTCTGCGGGTTCATCCGCCACGTCTTCCGACGTCTCTTCGGGCATTTCCCCGTCCGGCTCTGCGGGTTCTTCCGCCGCTTCGTTTCCGATGCTATCGGTGCCCTCGCGGAAATCCGTCTCAATCCCATCGGGAATTCCCCAATCAAGATCGTCGTCGCGCGTGCTGTTATCAAATGCGTCGACAAGCCCCGTGTTATCCGCAACCGCTTCGGTCTCTTCGGGTTCTTCGATTTCTTCGGATTCTTCGAATTCTTCGGTTGCTTCGGGTTCCTCCGACTCTGTTTCGACCGTTTCCTCCGGATCCGCAGACGCCAACGGCTCGACAGTTTCGGCTGTTTCGGCTGTTTCGGCAGGTTCAGCGGGTTCTGTCGCTTCCTCGGATTCCTCCGTGAGGTATTCCGTATAGGTCACGGGAGGCATTGCGGTTGCAACATTCACGCCATCGCCGAACACCTGCTCGGTATAGCGGATTTGCGTGGTGCGAACCGTCTCCTTGGTCACGGTTTGCGTCACCTGTGCCGCAGGCGCCTGTGCAGGCTCCGGTTCTGCCGTCTCGGTCGGCTCGACTGTTTCCTCGGCTTCGGGTGTCGGTTCCGGCTCGGGTTCCGGCACCTGCTCCGGTTCCGGCTTCGGTGCGTCATTGTCCAGTTCCCAGAACACGTTCGCGCTCGGCGGAACAACGCTTTCATCCACATCCGGCGTCTGCGACACGTGGTCATCCGCCAATTCAAACGACGTGGCAGGTTTCTCCTCGCGGATATACTCGCGGATTACGCCGCGCCGCACCAGTTCCTCGGTCTCTTCAAACGGATAGGCTTCCTCGTAATCGATTCTTTCGATGTCAATCGGGGAAAGCCCATGTTCCTCGGACACGCGCTGAACCAACTCCATCGCCCATCCGAATTTCCGGTCGGACCGCACCTTATATTTGAACGGCGTGTCGGCGTACCGCTTCTGGTGCCCGACATCCCGCCCGCGGTAAATGCTGTCCTCCAGACTTGCGGGGTCCAGCGCCAGATACAACTCCAGACTGTTGCTGCGGATATTGATTTTTGCAATGGGGGTCTTCCCGTTCGTAAAACTGTCCGCATTCCAACTGACCCGCGATTTTGTTCCCTTGTAGGACAGAAGCGCGTTTTTCAGTTCGCTGTAATAGTGCTTGACGTTCGGGCGCGACTGAATCAGTCTGCCCTCAAAACTCTTGCGGTAGTGCGCGACGATATAGCACCCCGTTTCCTCGTTGTAGCCGATAATCCGCTCGTTTCCGCTGAAACGGTCGGAATCGTCCGCATCGTCCACAAAGTCCTCGTCATCCTCGCGGTCGTTCTTCGCCGCTTCCTCTGCGCTTTCGTCCTCGTCGTCCTCTGCCGCATCCGCAGGAATCGCCGCACTGACGGGTACGCTTCCGTCCTCGGGTTTCCCCGCCTGTTTTTCTGCGGCTTCCGCCCGCTCAGCCACCTCATCCGCGCGCTTCTGCCCAATCAGCGCTTCGACCAATGTGCGAAGCAGTTTTTCGGATTCCGACGGACCGCTCTGTGCCGCCTGTGCCTGCGGCGCGGTTGCGGTGGTCTGGGTCTCGCGGACCGTTTCGGTGACCGTTTTCTCCATGTGTACGAATTTTCCCTGCGGTGCAGACGGACCCGCCTGTGCGGTTGCGGTCGTCATGCCGCCCGAAACAGGCTCCGCCTCGGCGTTCTCCCGTTCTTCGGCTCCAATCCACGTCTCCCGCTCCTCGGCGCCCTGCTCCGCTTCTGCGCGCTGTCTTTCTTCCTCGCGCAGGCGTTCCTCGGCTTCCATCTGCCGCCGCGCTTCTTCGGCGCCCTCGGCACGCAGTCTCTCTCTCGTCTCCGCTTCGGCGGCAAGGTCCGCCGCGGCGCGCTCTGCCGCTTCGCGGTCAAGGCGCGCCTGCTCCTCCCGCTCACGACGGAGGCGTTCTTCCTCCTCGCTCCGCAGGTCGGCAGACACAAAGTCAAAGCCCGCCGCGCGCGCAATCACAATCATCAGGGTCAGCACTGCCGCTCCCGCGACCGTCAGAATCAGCAGGACCCGCAGGACCGTCTCCGCAGAAAGCGCGCCGAAAAGAGCCTCACCCGCAAACAGGAGCGCATACGCGCGGTGGTCGCTGTCCTCCCCACCGTTTCGTTTTTTTGCCTGCACCATCCGCCGAATCAGCACACCGATTCCCACCGCTTCCAAGGCGAAAATCAGCGCCGCAATCCCAATGGCAAGGTAAATCCACCCTTTCCCGTCGCCGAGCAGTCCGGCAAACCACATTCCAACCGTTAAACTCTGCAAAGCCGAATCCTCCGTTCCAAAATTTCCGGACACGCACAGCCTGTCCGGCTCGGAGATACACATCTCACTGTATCATATATATTGTATCACAACCGAATGCCATAATCAAGAGCCTTGCGAAATTTTTTGCGTTTTTTCCTCTCTTTTTCTCGCCCCGTATCGTTTCTTTGCGACTTTTCCCTCTCTCCCACCCCCAAAAACGACAAAGGATGCGGGGATGCGATGGAGAAAAAGCAACCATAGTGCAACGGTCGCGTTGCGGGAAGCATCCGTACCGTCCGGACGGCAACCGCTTCCGGGCAAAAGTAAAAATTTTCGGACGATGTTCACAGAAAAGGCTTGTATTTTTCAGAAAAGTGCGGTATGATATAGTAATAACTGTAAAACATAAGGAAAGGAGCGGCTATGTTCGGATATATCAAAACGGTCCCCGCAGAGTTGAGACTGCGCGAATACGAATGCTACCGCGCTTACTATTGCGGTCTGTGCCGTTCCATGGGAAAATGCACGGGCGCCTGCTCGCGTCTCACCCTCTCCTACGACTTCGCCTTTCTTGCCGTCGTCCGCGCGTGGCTCTGCGGTGAAAAAGCCGAAACCAAACGTTTTCGGTGCGCACTCCATCCCCTCCGCCGACGGTTGACCGTCATCCATTCAAAGCAACTGGACTACTGCGCCGATGCGTCGGTCCTGCTTTCCTATCACAAATGCCTCGATGACCTCGCCGACGAACGCGGACTCCGCCGCCTGCGCGCAAGACTTGCAAAACTCACGTTGCGCGGCGGCTACAAAAAAGCCAAACGCCGCCGTCCCGCGTTGGACGAAGCCATCCGCACCTCACTTGCGGACCTCTCCGCCTATGAGAAACAGTCCGACCCACACAGCGCGGATATCCCCGCCGCACGGTTCGGCGACCTGATGGCGGCAGTCTTTTCGGACGGGCTTGACGGTAGCACTGCACGCATTGCCGCCGATTTCGGGCGCGGCATCGGCAAGTGGATTTACCTTGTGGACGCCGCCGACGACTACGCCGAAGACATCCGCCGACACCGGTTTAATCCATACACGGGTCTGCTCGGCACTGAAATGACCGACGAAAACCGCCGCGCGATTGCGCTGTCCCTGACCGAAATCCTCTGTGACGTCGAACGCGCGTTCCTGCTCTTCCCCGAGCCGCCGTGCGCGGAGGTACGCGAAATCACGTCAAACATTCTCTACCTCGGAATGCCCCGCACGGCAGAACGGGTGCTGTTCCCCTCTCACTCAACAAAAAAGGAGACTGACCATGAATAATCCCTATCGGATTCTCGGCGTATCCCCCAATGCCACCGATGATGAAATCAAGCAGGCGTACCGCGAACTTGCCCGCAAATACCATCCGGATAAGTACCGCGATTCCGACCTTGCCGACCTCGCCGAAGAAAAAATGAAAGAAATCAACGCCGCATACGAAGAAATCCGCAAGCAACGGTCCTCCGGAAACCAAAATTCCGGCGGGGGTGCGTCGGGCTTTTCGGGACCGAAAAGCGGCAGTTCCTCTGCGCTCTACGCGCAAATCCGCAACCTCATCAATCAGGAGAACGTCCGCGAAGCCGAACACCTGCTTTACGGTGTTGCCGAGGCGGAACGGAACGCGGAATGGTATTTTCTGATGGGGTGCGTCCTGTTCAAAAAAGGCTTTTACGTGGACGCGCAACAGATGTTTGACCGCGCCTGCGCCATGGACCCCTACAATGCCGAGTATCGCGAGGCGAAACGGCGCATGGAAGAGGGCGGGAAGCAATACGGAAGCGGCTATCGGACCACGACCGGTTCGGACTCGTTCTGCTCCGCCTGCGACTGTTGCTCCAGTCTCATTTGCGCCGACTGCTGCTGTGAGTGCATGGGTGGGGACCTGATTCCCTGTTGCTGAGCCATGAAAGGACGCACCAAATATCTGACCGTTTCCGCCATGCTCGCCGCACTCGGTGTGATTCTGCTCGGGTTGGGGTCCCTCATCAACACGTTGGACCTGACTGTGGCGGCGTTGGCTTCCATTCTCTGCGTTTGGGCGGTCATTGAAATGGGCAAGACCTACGCGTGGATGATTTGGCTTGTGACCTCGTTCCTCGCCATCCTGCTCCTGCCGCAGAAAACGCCCGGGTGCTTCTACCTGTTCATCGGTCTTTACCCGATTCTCAAGGAACGGTTGGAGCGCTTGCCGCGTGTTGCGGAATGGGCTTTGAAAATTCTGCTTTTCCACGTCATGATTGTGCTTTGTTGGCTGATACTTCGCATCTTCGTCCCCGAAGAAGCCGCCCTTGAATTCGGTTGGCTCCTCCTCGCGACCTACACACTCGCGCTCGGCGCGTTCCTCCTTTACGACTACGCTCTGACAAAGTTAATCTCTTTCTACCTCCAAAAGTTACAAAAGCGGATTGGTTTGAAGCGGAGGAAATAAGACCTTGGGCTTTGCCCAAGCCCTAAGACCTCGGGACTCTGTCCCGAACCCTGCTTAGAAAACTTTTGATAAAGTTTTCTAAGAACTTTCAAAACTTTAACAAAGGGGGGATTTCTCCCCTCTTTTTATGTAATGCTGATTCTTCTGTAGCCGTATACGTACCACGAATTCCGGCTGCTCCGAGCCAAATCCCGTCCGGCGGGATTTGTACGGCGGCGGCTTGCCGCCTCGCCTCTCTCCGCTACCGGATAGAAATGGTTCAGGTTAGTTGTTGAATGGGCGGAACGACACATGGGTCGTTCCGTTTCGGTTGAATGTAACTTGTTGACTTACAAAAAATAAACTATACGTGGGTGCCGAGATTCCGCCTGCCGGCGCCCCTTCGGGGTTCGACTCCGCGGCAATGGGGCTGTATTATTCGCCCTTTCGCCCGTCATGCCGCTCCGCTCAGAATGACACGGAGAGAAGCCGAATGGTAAAATATAATCAAAAGTCGTTAAAGTTACTTTAGTTTGTTGCTTGTATACAGTTACTTTATACCCCCATAATTATATAGTCCACCTAACAAACAGCCCACCATGTCATTCTGAGCGGAGCGGCACCACTGCTAAGAATCAAACGATAAAATCAAACAGTGCCGCGGAGTCGAACCCCGCAGGGGCGCCGGCAGGCGGAATCTCGGCACCCACATAACAGTCAACATCCAAAAGGATTTTCACTCATAAAACAAGTGCGATAGCCGCACTCTGTAACAATCCCGCACCTCCCCCACGACAAAAACTTCCCCCAAGTCCCCGCCACTCTCAAAAAAGCGAAACAAATTTCCGCTTCCAAAGTGGCGGGGACTTGGGGGAAGTTCTCGGAGGGAGTGGGAGGTTTGGAGGGAGGGGGACCCCTCTTTCAAGAGGGGTCCCCCTCCCTCCAAGGTCTTCTACCCTCTCATCAATCCCACCAACACAGAGACCATTTTTTGCATGGACTCTACGGGGATGAACTCGTGAACACCGTGGAAATTCGCACCACCCGTGCAGAGATTCGGACAAGGTAACCCCATAAAAGAGAGACGCGCACCGTCCGTGCCGCCGCGAATCGGGACCAGAATCGGCTCGACTCCCTCCGCACGCATCGCCGCCTCCGCATTGGCAATCAACTCGGGGTGCGGCAGAATCTGCTCTTTCATGTTGTAGTAACTGTCGCGCATCTTCAGGACGAAACTTCCCTCGCCCCAAACGCCGTTTTCATACGCCGTCAGACGGGAAAGAAATTCTTTTCGCGCCTCAAACGACAAGCGGTCATGGTCCCGAATCAACAGGTCAGCGCTCGCCGAGGTCTCGTTCCCCGTGATGTCGTGAACGTGATAGAACCCCTCGTAGCCCTCCGTGTGCGCGGGCGTTTCCGCCGCGGGAAGCCCACGGAGCCACTCGCAAAGCATCAGCGCCGCATTCTTCATCTTGTTTTTCGCACTTCCCGGGTGAATGTTCACACCGTGAACCTCAATCCGCGCCGACGCCGCGTTGAAATTCTCATACTCAATCTCGCCCAACTCGCCGCCGTCCACCGTGTAGGCAAAGTCCGCGCCGAATTTCTTTACGTCAAAGTGGTCCGCCCCGCAACCGATTTCCTCGTCTGGCGTAAACCCGATTGCAATCCGTCCGTGCGGAATCTCGGGGTGTGCCAACAGATACTCGCAGGCGGTCATAATTTCCGCAACACCCGCCTTGTCGTCCGCACCGAGCAGCGTGGTCCCGTCGGTCACAACCAGATGCTGCCCCTCATAGCGGGAAAGGAACGGAAACGTCGCAAGCGAGATGACTTCCCCGTTGCCCAGTTCCACATCGCCGCCGTGATACTCCACCACGCGCGGACGGATGTTCTTTCCCGACGCATCGGGCGAAGTGTCCATGTGCGAAATAAAGCCGAGGACCGGCGCGCTTTCCATCCCCTTTGTCGCGGGAAGCCAGCTCATGACGTACCCGTTTTCGTCCATCGAAGCGTCGCAAAGCCCCAACCGCTTCATCTCCTCAACCAGATGCGCGCCGAGAACTTTCTGCCCCGCGGTACTCGGTACCGTTTCCGCGTGTTCATCCGATTTGGTATCGAACGAAACGTAGTCCAAAAAACGCTCTAAAACTTCCATCGTGTGCCTCGCATCAGAACGCCCACGTGCCGTTTTCAAAAATTCTGACCCGCTTGCCGTCCCGTGTGACTCCCGTAATGGAGAGGTCGCGCGTGCCAATCATGAAGTCCACGTGAATCATCGAATCGTTGATGCCCATGTCGTAAAGTTCTTTGGTCGTGTAATTCTCGTAGCCCTTAATAACGTTCGTAAAACCGTGACCGAGCGCCAGATGGCAGGCGGCATTCTCGTCAAACAGCGTGTTGTAGAACAGCACACCCGTTTGGTTGATGGGGCTTTCAAACGGCACGAGCGCGCACTCGCCGAGGTATGCCGCCCCCTCGTCCATGCCAATCATTTCGCGGAGCAGGTCCTCGCCCTTTTCGGCGTGCACCTCCACCGCCTTGCCGCCCTCAAAGCGGACCGAGAAATTCTCAATCAGTTCCCCGTTGTAGGAAAGCGGCTTGGACGCGTAGACAATACCGTCCGCCACGCCCTTTTTCGGCGAGGTGAATACCTCTTCGGAGGGCATATTCGGATTGTAGAACAGCCCCGCTTTGCCCAGAAGTTCCTCCGCGCCGCCCATGAAGAGCGCATTTTCCAACAGCCCCACCTTGAAATCGGTCCCGTTCGAGGACTTGTACTCCAAGGAGGCAAGCCCGAGGCTGTTGAGGTAATCGCACCGTGCGTGCAGGTCGCGGTTATGCTCTTCCCACGCGGCAACGGGGTCGTTGTCCTCGGTCACGCGGACCGTGTAGAGAATCTGCTCCCAGAGTTTTTCCATTGCGCGGTTGCGGCTCTCGCCGGGGAACACTTTCTTCGCCCACGCCGCGCCCGGAATGGCGGCAATGCACCACTGGTACTTGTTTTCCATCTCCTCACGAAACGGCTTGATGACCTTGAACCGCGCCTGCGCAGACTTCGCGCGCTTGGACTGGTTAATTCCTTTCAGACCGTCGGGGTCGTCGGATTCGAGATAAATGCGGACCGGCAGAGTCTCCACCTGATGCTTCAGTTTTTCGACCTCCCAGTTCTCCACCTTGGAGAGAGTGGTGACCGAGCAGGACTTGAGGTTGAGTTTGGTCAACGGCTGGTAGGTCCAGTCCACAACGACCTTTCTCGCGCCGCACTTGTAGCATTCCTCCGCGACCATGCGGGCGAATTCAGGCTGTTCGACCGATGCCATGATGATGACATCCTGTCCCTTTTGGACCTTGCCGCCCTCTGCGGCGATGAGGCGCGCATACTTTCTGAGAACCGTTTTTTTCATGTTTCCCCTCCGTCGGACCGAGCCGACTGACTTTCTATGATAAGATGATAGTATTATTATACCGCCACAGGGTCGATTTGTCAATCACTGCACCGCAAAAAATGCGAAAAAGAGAAAAAAGAACAGAAAAGCCTTGACAGGCGGACGGTTTTGTGGTATACTATTCAGGTACAAATCCATAAATTGGGGTGTAGCCAAGCGGTAAGGCACCAGACTTTGACTCTGGCACTCGTCGGTCCGAATCCGGCCACCCCAGCCATTGCGGGGGTAACCACTTTTTGAACACTTTCAAAAAGGAGTTGCCCTTTGCTATGTTTTTAAATAGCAAAAAGAGAGCATCTATTTCTCCGCCAAGAAATAGATGCTCTCGCCTTTTATAATCAGGAGTTGCTCTTTGTTATGTTTTTAAACTTGCGTAATATGCCGCTTCAATCTCAGATGGCGACTTGAAATTCAAACGCCGATGAGGTCTGCGGTTATTGTAGTAATCAATATATTTGCCAACCTCCTCGTCAATCTCTTCGATCGATGAATATGTTTGACGATACAGCGCCTCGTATTTCAGCCTCGAAAAGAAAGCTTCACAGACCGCATTTTCAGTTGGCGTTCCCGGCGTAGCAAACGACTGGGTTACCGAACATTCCTTCAAAAATTCTCTGAAAGCATGACAAGTGTATTGCACGCCTTGGTCGCTGTGGAACATTAAGTTTTTCGGGTCACCGCGCCATTGAAATGCCTTCGAGAACGTTTCAATAGTGAGCATCGTATCAATACGATCCGACACAGCGTATGAAAGAACCATTCTTGAAAACAGATCAATGATCACACAAACAAATTTGTTTTCTTGACCGGCGCGAACATACGTTATATCGCTCACCCAAACCGCATTCGGGGCTACCTGATCGTATTCGTTATGTAGACGATTTTGGTAGTACGTTCTTGAAATGGGTTTCTTGTGGTGGCTCAATGCCATTGGTGCTTGAACAGTCAATGACATCTCTTTCATCAAACGCGCAATCCTTTCTTCGGCAACACGATAGCCTCGCTCCTCAAGCATGCGCTTGATCGGACGTTTTCCCAAACGGTATTCGCTATTCTCAAAGATTTCTTTGATCAACGGTTTGATCAGTTCATCGTTACGCTCGTAAAGTGTACGATATGCCTCTCTTCGTTTGTAGTGATAATAACTACCGGTGGGAAGGTTTACCGCATCGCATAAAATTCTGACGGAATAGCGGTCTTTAAGGCTATTGACCGCTTTTACTTTTTCGGCGTTTGACGCATTTGGAGAGCATTTCAAAATGCTTTGCGCTTCTAAAACCGCTTTCATTCGATCCAACTTGCGTTGCATGTGCTTGATGCTGTCAGATTTGGTACTGCGTGGCTTTTCAAACATGCGGGTCTGATACTGATGCTTCCAAGCAAACAGCGTGCTTTCGTGAATGTGAAATTCCTGCAGGGTTTCCTTCACCGTGTGGTGATTGAGATAGAATTCAACGACTTTTTTCTTGAATTCCGTGGTATACTTTTGATTTGACATTTTTATTACCTCCTTGTCAAATATCCAATCATTATACATCATAATTGTAAACTGCAATATGTTTCGAGCGCAAAAAAATCAGGGTATCGCCGAAGTGATCCCTTTTAAAACAAGTTGTTCTGCTTTTGTGATTCGGTATTGCAAACAACCATATTAATAATTTCAGCCCTCGCTCCACATCGGAACGAGGGCATAAATATTGTTTATTCGGGTACAGCCATGCCGCTATCCGTGACTTTGCCTTTATACATAGAGATTGCACCGCTTACTGTGTTGTTCTCTCCCAAAACGATTTCAGTTTGGAATTTTACAGCCACGGTATCGCCAACCTTGATATTGGTACATTCAAGATAACGTCTGATAATCAGTTCTTCGGTCAAAACCTTAAATACCATTCCATCATTTTTGTCTTTACAAAGAACGGTATCATCAATGAGAATATATCCGTCACCGATCTCGGTAATAGTTCCTGCAATCGTGTATTCGTACTGCTCACGCTCTGCTTTGGTCGCATTGCTCTTTGCGTGAGTAATTATCTTGTTTGCTGCGTCCTCACCAATATAGTAAACGTAGCTATAATTAAACACATTGGTGGAAACATAGCCGTCCTCAGTGATATAGAATACCTTCTTGTATACTCCAAGTTCTTCCGAGGTTGCCGTGAAGCTCAAGTAATTTCTATCTCCACGATTCCATTTATCGTTTTCCGCATAGAACTCAGCATTTCTACATTCGGAAAGAACTTGCCAAATATACTCGTCATCGGTAATTTGGTAATACCCTTTTTCCTTATACCCTTCATTCACGGAGAATTTTATAAGTGGTAAGGTTTCAGAAAGATTATAGGCATCAAGAAGCTCTCCAAAGGTTGCAGGGCACTTCACTTCGTCATTGAAATAAACGTAGTATTCGTTATCCATTCCAACGGCAATCATTCTTTCTTCCGACACTCCGTTTATCTTTCTCACATTAAAGGTTTCAGTATAGGTCTTGTCGGTGTAACTATCAACACCTTGCGCCGTACAAGTTCCAAGAACCTCTCCAAGTAAAGACTCATTTATTGCTCTTGTTCTTGTACGATAGTCGTTCCCATTGTACTTTACCGTATAAAACTTTTCATAAGTCAGCTTATACTCCCACGGAAACTCAATATCGCCTTCGCTACCACTGATTGTTCCTTTGTAATCACGGTCTATTCCTCCAATCGAGATTGGATCTCCCCCCAAAAACATCGGAACGATAAGAGCTGCCGCCATAACCATTACCATAAAGCAAGCAGCGATAGAACCCCACTTGATAAAGGATTTCTTCTTGCTTGTTCTCTTATACGTGACAGCGCCGCTTACAAGATCCTCGGGGATGTTTCCGATTGCTTCTGATATTCTCGGTGTTTTCATATTTCAACGCCCTCCTTGATTAAATAATCTTTTAGTTTCTTTCGGGTGTGATACAACATACTCTTGACCTTATCCTCGGTAAAATCATATCTTTTCGCTATGTCACCGACAGAATCAAAGAAATAGTATTTGCGCATAAACACATTCCGAACATCCGCTTTTTCTTTTCGCAGAAAGTCGCTTATCAACTCGGTTAAGTTGTCGTTGCTGATATTCTCCCCGATGCTCTCATCCGGTAATATTTCGGTAAGCTCCTCAAGGGAAACTATTGTCGCTTGAGATCTCTTTTGTCGAGCCATAGCTTCAATCCGTTTCAAAGATATGTTTCGCGTGATCTTACACAGAAAAGCCATAAAGTTATTCGGTCTTGACGGTGGAATGGCGTTCCATACTCCGATGTAAGTGTCGTTCACACATTCCTCGGAATCCTCGTTATTATTCAAGATATTGTAAGCAATACTATGGCAGAGTTTTCCGTATTTAACATCTGCCTCTTTGATTGCTTGTTCATCCCTTGCAAAATACAGTTCAATGATACTCAGATCATCCATGTTGTTCACCTCCTTCGTTTGAGCTAAAAGCGCTTTCATCCTATAAGTACGTTTTTTTAGGCGTTGGTGGCAAAATGCAGAAAACTTTTTTATATTATATCATTTTTGCGGGAAATGTGTGAAAAAGGCGACACATACAGTGCCGCCTTTCCTTGAGGTAGTCGTCGATTGTTCGGTGGCTTACGATGTTGGATTATTATTGAGTGTCGTTTTCAAAATGCTTAGCATTAAACGCTACGATACCACTAATCGTAAAATCAACTATAGTTGCATCACCATCGGCATCGAACAATTTTGAATAGTCTATAACTACCTTGTATGTTCCGGGAGTAGTCATAAAGGTAAAATCGTAATCAACATTTCCATATTCATCGGTTATCACATTGATTGGTTCGCCATTTAGAGTAATGTCGAATAACTCGTTTACATAAAAACTTTTGCCGTGTTCTGTGGTAATCTTCCCATTTTCTTCAAACTCAATATAGTATCTTTTGCTCAGGCGATACTCACGGTACACATATTCAGTAGGATCAGTAACATTTATGGTGAAACTAATCGAAGTTCCGTTGTGTTCATCGTAGGAAATCGTACCGTTGTCATAGGTCATACTTTCGCCTACTTCAAGCGTTTCAAATGGATAAGTGCCGTGGTCATCACCAATATCTCCGCTTGGAATAAGGTGGAGTGTCAATGGAATACCGATGCACAGCAAGAGAGCGAAGCAGGCTGCAATCGAACCCCATTTCACCCAAACGTTATTTTTCTTCTTTGCGGTATAGGTTGCGGCTTCATCGACATAGTTTTCACCGATGTTGCCAAGTGCGTTTGAAAACTTTTTCGTAATCATAATAAAACCTCTCTTTCTAACAGGTACTCCCGTAATTCCTTGCGGATTCTTGTGAGTCGGACAGACACATTCTTTTCTGTAAGTCCGACTTGTTTTGCGATGTCAGCATAAGTATCGGAAAACCAATAGCTGCGCAAGAAAATCACACGATTTTCCTTTGAGAGTGAATCCAAGAATGATTCGATGATCTCGGTCAGCTCATGCTCCGCGATTTCTTCCTCGATTGTGGTGGTAGAAGCGAGGCAATCCTCAAGTTCTTCCATAGCGACATCATAGTGGCTGTTTCGTTTGGCGGCGGTGTTTTGCTCGTAGCGTTTGAGTGAAATGTTCCTCACGACCTTACAGACAAACGCGAGCAAGGGATTTGGCTTGGCAGGTGGAATGGCATTCCACGTTCCGAGGTAGGAATCATTCACACATTCCTCCGCATCCTGATAATTGTTCAGAATTTTGAATGAAAGTGAGTGAAACACTTTGCCGTACTTGCCGTCAAGCTCCTTGATGGCTTGCTCAGACCGTTCAAAAAACAGTTCGATTATTCTTTCATCATTCATCTGCTCGACCTCCTTTCACCTATATACTACGGTTTTGTCGCCAAAAACTACAAGGAAGAGAAAAGTTTTAATAATTATAGCATATTTTTAGGAAAAAGGTGTAAACAAAAAATGGTCGCAAGAAGATTTGCTACAATACACACGCACATAAACTCGCGTGCTGATTTCACGCGGGGGTGTATATCTTCTGCCGGCTTGACCCTCTCGTATTGATTTAAGTTCGTACAAATCGCAATTTTATTGCATATTTCGTAGATATTTTTCGTACAACTTCGTACAATTGTATTGACAAAAGCCTGTTTCTCGAGTATAATATAGTGGAAGGGAGTGTTACTATGAAAACAAAATTAGTTTCAGAAATAATAAAAAGCCATTTCGAAAGTAGTGAGGCATTTTATAATGCGGTCTTTGCTTTAATAGCTGACGAAGAGAAAAAAGGAAATATCGGTGTTGCTACAGAATTTCGAAACATATATATACACAGTTCAAATAATTGCAATATAAAGCCAAATGAGCCACAGAAAACAACGGATGCTCATTTTAGCACAATGAGTGTGCCTATAGACAAAGAAAGCTCATTTGAATTGTTTGAGTTGATATATCCAAACGAAAAATTAGACCAAGTCGTTCTTGGCCCAAATGTGCGCAATAAGCTAAATGAAATAATAAGTGAAAGAAACAAACTCAACGATATGGCGAAGCACAACCTCGTGGCCACCAATCGCGTTCTGTTTTGCGGCCCTCCTGGTTGCGGAAAGACTTTAACAGCCAAGGCGTTGGCAAATGAATTAAATCTTCCTATGGCTTATGTTCGCTTAGATGGCTTAATTTCTTCATTACTCGGAGAAACCAGTGTTAATTTAAGAAAGATTTTTGAAGCAGTTAACGGAAAAGAGATTGTGCTGTTCTTAGATGAATTCGATGCAATTGCCAAAAAGAGAGACGATCAACAAGAGTTAGGTGAGTTAAAAAGAGTAGTAACGTCTTTGCTTCAAAATTTTGACACTTTATCTTCGTCTGTAATTCTAATAGCAGCAACTAATCATCCACAATTATTAGATCCCGCAATATGGCGCAGATTCAATTCAATTATTACTATTGAACTTCCAGATTTGAAACAAAGACAAGATTTGATAAACTACTATATAAGCAAGTATTCATTAAAAGGAAATTTAAATACGTCAGTACTCGCTAAGGTTACCGAAGGAATGAACTGTTCGCAATTAGAAGAGCTCATTATTCAAATGGGTAAACATCAAATCATAAATGAACTCGATTCTATTGATATGAATAATGCTATTACTATACTTGTAAATATGCTTTCACAATATTCATCCGATGATAATTATTGGGAAACAATAAAGCAAATAAACGAACGTGGTGTTTCTTTGCGAGTTATAGCTCAAGCAATTAATGTCCCCCACTCTACAATACAATACAGATTAGGTGGTAAAAAGAAATGACAGATAATAACAAAAGTCACTTGTGGATAACGGATGGTGAGGTTCAAAATATTGATAACAAACCAACGGGTAGAAGCAAAGATTTAGGACGAGATGTGGCTGTTCATGGAGAAAAATTATCAACCGGACTGAAAACAATACTTGACACTCAAAAGCAGCTGACAAACGATTCTTTGCGGGATGAAGATTTAATTGTTTTCAAATTGGAATTGCCACAGCAAGAAAAGTTGTCAAATGAACAGCACCAAGTTTTTATGCAAAAAGAAGGCATAAGAATAAACCTTGTAAAAAATGATCAACAAGCCATTGTGTCAACAACAAAAAAGAATTTCAGTCGCTTGGCAAAGCGTGTCGAAACATACAAGACCAAAGGCAGAGTGAAAAACTTTCAATATATTGACTCCTTTTCTGTTTTGACTGCAGATGAAAAACAGTCAACACATCTAAAAAGCCAATTAGTTCAATCAGTGGAAGCCTTTCAGGATATCCAGTTAATGCTTATTCCTCAAATTGACGAGTATACGCGCGATAGAATAATCAACAATATTAAGAATAAACTGGAAAAATATGATGAGTTCACAAGCTATACACTATCAGACGGTACAGGTATTATTAGGACTACTATAAGTCCTGACCAAATACAAGAAATCTCAAAGGATTCTGCTGTATGTAAGGTTGAGCTTACGAGATTTTTTGAGGTTTTTAATTCGAGTATATCGCCGACAAAGTTTGACTTGGAATTAAACAAAAGCGTTTCAATTCAGAATCTACCCATTGTAACAGTATTGGACAGCGGTGTGAAATTTCCCAAGAATTTCGAAATGTTAATTGTTGACCATTGGGAAGATGGAATCAGCACCCCTGACATGATACATGGAACACAAGTTGCAAGTAAAGTGGTTTTTGGAAATATTGGTGAACAGATCGGATTGCCTTTGACTCCAAGAGCACGAATTATTGATTGTCCGATTATCAACAATAGAACAGCTGAAAATTTAATCATTCAAAGAGTGCAAGCAGCTGTTAAAACTTACAGCAATTATTCATCAATCTTCAACCTATCTGTCAATTCAACTGTACCTATCGAAGGTGATGAAATTAGTATTTTCGGATATGAATTAGACATTCTAACCCTGAAGTACGGAGTGAAATTCGTTATATCGGCGGGCAACCATTCTTTATATCTCACAAATGACAACATGGAAGATATCATAGATGATAGCGATAGCAGAATTGCGGCGCCTGCAGATTCAATGTTAAATATTACAGTTGGTGCAATCAGCGGCACCGAATTTCCTCAAGCAATCAGTCGCATGAACATGGTTACTTCTTATAGCCGTATAGGGCCGGGTTTTAATGGTTTTAGAAAGCCTGATCTGGTTGCATATGGTGCTACATTGAGTAACTCAACAGTTTTGCCCGACAAATATGCAGCGGTGCTTATGAAAGATGGAAACATAGGCCAAAATGCAGGAACCAGTTTCACCGCGCCTAAAGTCGCTGGAGATTTAGCAGAGGTTCTCGCTTCATTACCTTCAAACGATGTACTTTTGGCGCAAACTTTGCTTTACCATGGAGCAATTAAGCTGTATGAAGAAGATAAAATGACCGAGGAAGAAGCTTTTTTTAATGGTAACCTTTTTGGAAGGGGCTTGTCCTGCGTTGAACAATCAATTTTCTCAAACAAAAACAAAGTTACATTTGTCCGAACTGGAGAAATTAACCGGCTTACAAAACAAAGAGTGAAATTCTATCTGCCAAACATTCTTAACGGAACCAGCAGAAAAGACAAAGTTAAAATATCCGTGACCTGCATTGCCAACGCTCCCGTTGACCGAACTAAAGGCGCAGATTATTTAGGCGCATACATTCGTGCATCTATACATAAAATTGACACCAAAGGAAAAAATGTTTGCGCAAATCCAAGCACCAAAGAAGGACGAGTTCAATGGGATACTTGCTATCACTTTGAAAATGTGTTTTCCGCATTTAATGCTGGTGATTGGGAGATATGGTTGGAATTATTCTCCAGATGGAGTGTATCGAACAACATGGATATTAAGTATGCAATCGCGATAACGGTTGAGGATTTGTCAAAAAAATACGATATCTACTCCGAAATACTTAATGAAGTGAACAATCGATTTGTTCCAATGAACACAATCAAAAATGAAATCAAGGTTAAAAATCAATAGGAGGTATTATGGGAAAAAGCCAACATGTCACTCCCCATGCTAAAGGTGGATGGCAAGTAAAAGGTGCGGGAAACACCAAAGCAACTGCAAGGACGACTACTCAAGCCGAAGCGATATCTATTGCTAAAAGTATTGCTGTTAACAAAAAATCCGAATTGGTTATACATGGTACAGATGGTAGAATTCGCGAAAAGAATTCATATGGCAATGATCCTTTTCCGCCTAAAGGTTAACTGGATAAAGGAATAAATATACAACGCAACACTTTGGCAAGGTGAAATTTATCGCCCCAAGAATAACAAACCACTTGCAATAAATATAACTCATTACATTTATAGCAAGTGGTTTGTCTTTATTTCCACAAATCCACTGAGTGCTTAATAATTATATATTTGTAATCAATGGTACGTTGCAAACACAGCAGTTATTAATTGTGCGCATATTTCAATGAAAAAAGTAATATAATTATTAACAAACTAATGGGTTGACAATTGAACAAAAATAGTGTATAATATAGGTGGGAATTTATGGGGAAAGGGATGGAAGATATGAGTGCTATTGCATACGCATTAAGCGAAATAATCGAAAAGCCTCAAGAAAAACTATCAAAAAAAGAAGCTGAAAAGATCCTTCGCAATTGTGGCATTATTGATCACTCAAACAAAATTCAACCAGCATATGTAAAAATAGTAGTGCCGAAGGATCAAAAGAAAAATGGATCTTCAAAACGCTAAATTTGACCCTAAGTTATATCAAAAACTACCTCAAATAGTTTTGGGGTTTCACGGGTGTGATCAATCCGTTGCTGAAAAAGTATTAATTTCAAGCGAAGAGCATTTAATCCCCAGTGAAAATGATTACGATTGGTTAGGAGATGGCATTTATTTTTGGCTTAATGATCCCCAAAGAGCGTATGAATGGGCGTGCCAAACTAACAAACGGAATCCAGATAAAGTTAAAAATCCATTTGTTATTGGAGCAGTTATCGATTTAGGTCTGTGCTTAAACTTTTGTGAACGAGAATCCATTCTTTTGCTGCAAAAAAGTTATGAGATGTTGAACGAAAGTTTCAGAACTCTTGGGCTTGATCTTCATACTCAAAAGAAAAACAAGGCTCCTGACAAAGGCGGTTTTAATTTGATTCGTCCCTTAGATTGTGCAGTTATAAAAAATTTACACGCGATGGTTGCAGAAAAAGATATATCTTTTGATACCGTGTATGGGTATTTCCAGGAAGGCGAGGATGCTTTTTTAAACGCGGGAATAAAAGAGAAATCTCATGTTCAAGTTTGTGTTCGAAATACAAACTGCATAAAAGGTTATTTTCTTCCTCGATTAAAATAGTCAAACATCAAGAACAGCAGTTGGCTTTAACTCTCACGTTAAAGTCAACTGCTGTTTTAAAATCAGAAAAAATACATATAACATTTTCAAAGTGTTTTGTAGCAGCAACATTTAAGTACCGATATATACTTTACATAGTTTCGTTTGCAAGCATGGCGTTGCCCCCCGGTAGATAGCGGTCACGTGCAACTCCCGTCATCGCCAAGGGGTCAGTCTACCCTCTGCAAAATCAGCGTGCATCTAAATCAGCCACACACGGTTTTGCATCTAAATCGGACACACATCACATGATGACAAGTCAATTTAGATCCGGACGACGGAAAGAGCCGTTTGGCAAGCCAAACGGCGAGAAAACGGGAGATTTCGAGAGATTTCTCCCGTTTTTTCGCCCCTGCATTTTTTCGGAGTTTCATAAATCCCTTTTGCCCTTTTCGATGCTGAGTCCGGACTCGGACTCACGAAAAGGGCTTTTTTGCATCTTCACGAAAGCAATCGACTCTGTGGCTGGATTCGGACTTGCGAAAGCGGAGCCGGACAGTGCGAAAAAGCCGCTGCTTCACAAATTGTTTACAAGCACATTGATCCCTCCTCAAATTGTCCGGATTTGAACTCACGAAATTACAGCCTGTTGATTGCCTCATAGCACCGACCGATGCCGTCCGCCGTTGCGGTCAGATTGACCGTCCGCACCACGCCCTGATGCGAAAGCATGGTGAGCTGATTGAGATTGCGGCTGATACATTTCAGTTCATGAAGAACCGGCTTCAGTTCTTCAATCTGATAGATTGTCTTACCGAGCGCCGAGATGCGAAGGTATTCACCGATGCCCATGCCGATACCGGCGGCGATCTTTTCAATTGCTTTCCATTCGCCCGCTGTCACCCAAAAGGACTTTTTTCTGTTTCGTTTGCGAACTTTGGTCGCCATTGTAAATCACCTCTCTGAAAATTGATATAATTGAATTCGTTTCTTTTGGCTTACCTTTTCTTTTCGCAAAGAAAAGGTAAGTGGGTTCGGGGCAAGCCCCGAGAAAAAGCGTCCGGGCTCCTGCCGCCAACGGCGGTGGGAGTCCGGACGCTCTGCTTGCCTCGCTTCACACGGTTCCCACGAGTTTTACGGGTACTTCATACAGGTGGTACTTGGCACGGAGAGCTAACAATAATTATTTGCAGTCAGAAATTGCTTCAGTTCCTCGATCGTTTGCAGACCGAGGATTCCTTTGATGCGTTTGACACGGTAAAAGACGGCGTTTTTGGAGAGGTGCAGGATCTCCGATATTTCGTCATAGGAGATATCCCGGACCAAATGTTGCAGGATTGAGTGGTCGAGCGGGTCGCAGGAGAGTAGAAAGCGCTCTAAAGCAGACAGTTCCTGAACCTCACGGTCATCATAATAACGGTACTTTGTTGTGCTTGTAGGCGGCATTTTTTTCTCTGCGGTGTTTTGCTGTGCCGGGGAATCCGGCAGACGGATGGAGTCTCTTCTGAACAGCCCGCCGGAAATTTTGACGTTGCAGGTTACTTCCGGGGTATTGGCATGATAAAGATAGCGGTAAGTCAGGACTGCCTGCTGTCCGATCAGATCTCCGCCCACCCCCATAACCGTCAGCTTTGGGGTACAGGTTGCCGTCAGCTCTGTTCCTCCGAATGTGATGATCTGAATATCCTCCGGAATACGGATCCCGTCCCTTGTCAGATTTTTTGCGAGTGCGACCGCAACCTCTCCATTGACGCATATGACGGAATCAAACTCGGAAATTCGGCTGTAAAACGCGTTATAGCAATCGGCAAGTCCGCTTCTGTTTTCAAAGCAGAGTTGTTCCGGGGATTCGATCCCTCTGGTGCGCATCTCCTTTTCAAAAAAGAAGCGCTTTGCACGGTCGGGGACAGAGTTTGCATAGTACCCGTACAAGGCGGTGCGGGTACAGCCGCAATCGGAAAATAATTTCAAGATCATTTGAATATTTTTCTTATGATCGGCAGTGACCTGTCCCTTTACGCAACTGTAGCCGGAGAGGTCAGTTTCCAGCAAAACAATGTCCACATGGATTTCGGAGAAAAATGAGAGTGCCTGCTCCATCCAATCGTATGTTTCCGCAATCAGGAGCAGCAGGCGAGGGGTGTTTTGAAACAGTGCATCATAATCCATGCTCCGGTAGCTTCGGGGGTCGATCTCCGATACAGTGTATTTTTTGGATAAAACGGTCTTGTCTATGGCGCCCATGATCAAATGACTCCAAACCGATCTTTCTTTGTAATTCGGTTCCACCAAAATGGGAATGTTCATAAGTTGGGTTCCTCCGTTTTTCTCGTTGCAGTATCCGAGCTTGGTAAGTATATCATATCATAAATTACGAAAAAAGTCAATGCACATTTGGATATTTGGGTAAGTGTTTGATATTTTCGGGAATAATTCAATTCTTTTTTGTGTTGCATGGCTCGGAGAAATCATGTATAATAAAATCAATACAAAGTGATGATAGAAACGAACGGGCACAAGCGGAACCTGAACCGTTTCCTGTCGGCTTTGTATTATAAAAAAAAAAACAAAAAAGGAGATCCCGAAATGAAGAAAATCCTATCCATCCTACTCAGCGTTTGTATGTTACTCAGTATGTGCAGTATTTTTGTGTTTTTAGCAAATGCGGAAGCAACAAATGCGGAAACAACAAATGAAGAAACAACAGTTACTTCCTCATGGGACAACGGAAATATTCTGAATGTTTCCAATGAATTCGGAGGCGATAAAGGCGGAACCAACCTGGACTATTACAAGGATACCGATGTGTTCAAGTATGTGTATTTTTATGCCGGAACGCATGAGAGTGATACCCGTGAGGCTACCTATTATGACATGGTCAAGGGCGCATTTTGGGCAGGACCGGAATGGTATGCTGCCGGAACCGCAGACGATATATATGAACGCAACCATACCGGTCATGCGGCTGCCAATGCGGCGCCGAACTTCCACTACGCGCCCGGTGTGTGCTTTACCGCGCCGCTGACCGGAACCGTAGAGTTTACCTATCAGTATGCGTGTCTGGACAATCTCAACGGTGCCAACCACTCATTTGTGGTTGTCAAAGGCGAGGTTGACTTCAGAGAAGAAAGCAATTGCATCATATCCAAAACCAGTACAAAGACGGTTGGCGGCTATGCCCAGACCAAATCTTATGATGAAGTAACCTTCCGCGTGGAGGTGGAAGCGGGCGACCGCATCTATTTCATGGTGAACGGATTGGGGAGCAATGGTGGCATGAACAGCCATTGGATCAGCTCGGCAAGGTATGTGGTGGAATCGGATGCCGTTCTTTTGGGGCATGGGTTGGCGACAAGTGATACGCTTGATCTGAGATTCTTGGTTCAGATCTCCGATCCCTCCAACCCCCCTACGGCAACGGTAACGGTAAAAACTCCTTTGGGTGACCGGAAACAAACCGTGAACGGTCAGATTTATACCGGAGCAAAGAAAGACGGTGGATCTTATACGGCGGAGGATCATGTGTATGCCTTTACCGTAGAGCTCAGCGCAAAGCAGATGACCGATGAAGTGGTAATTGCGGTCAACGACACTTCTCTGTCCGATACATACACGGTAGAATCCTATTGCCTTGGCATTTTGGAGCTGAAAAAAACAGATCCCTCATATACCAATGCAGCCAATACCTGTGCTGCGATGCTTTTGTACGGCTATATGGCTCAGATCAATTTTAACTACCGTACCGACAAGCTTCCGCAGGTGGACAAAGAACGCTTGAGCGCTCTTTTGGGCGGCGTTCAGTAACAGGAGGTCGTGATGAAAGGATATATCATTCCGGAAGCGACGGTGCTTTTTTCCGAATCTGCGGATGTTTTTACCGCTTCGGAGCTGAAAATGGAAAACGATCTGCCTGTATTATGGGAAAGCTGCGAAAAGCTGTAACTGCTTTTTCGGGATCCCCCGCGATAACGAATTGATACAAATGATCTGTCACAAGGCAACAAGGGTCCGGCTGAACCGGATTGTTGCCTTGTGCTTTCAAAAAAGGAGTTCCCATGAAAAAAATGTGTTGGAAGTTACTGATCCTGCTGTGCGCAGGGATCTGTATGCTTTGGATGACGGCCTGCACGGGCGGGAACAGGGATCCATCGGGAACGGATACAGGATCTCCGTCTGCTCACGGTTCAACCGGACTGACGAGTTCTGCGCCCGCTCCCGAATCATCAAATGACCTTCCGATTCTATGGGAGTGACAAATTCAATACCGGCGGCTGTTCCGTGACAGGAAGCCATTCGGAGCAGGAGAAATTGCATGAAAAGAAAACTCAGAATGATCTCGTTGATGCTCTGCCTGTTGGTCTGCATGGTTCCGCTGATCTCCTGTGTGGAGAAAGGCGGCGATGATCTGAAAACCTCGGAGCAGGAGAGTGAAAGCGGGCAGACACCTACCACCGATCCGGGACAGGAGCCCCCGGATCAACCGACTCCCACGGAGGAAAAGACCTATTTATTTACCGACTCAATCGATCAGATCAAGCTGCTCGGCAGAAGTTATCTGACCGACGGCGCCGCGACCTGCGACTTTACCGCTTCCGGCTTTGAGATGAACGTAAACGCTGTCGGAAAGCTGATGATGACCGTAGATGCAAGTGCGCAAACCTATTTCTCCGTTTTTGTTGACGGGGTGCGTAAAACCAAGCGCATTTCGGTGCCCGAGGGAGAAAATGTTGAGGTAGAGCTGATCTCCTTTGCGGAGCCCGGCGAGCATCACATCCGCGTGCTGAAGCAGACCGAGGCGGAACATTCGCTCTGCCTGCTCAAATCCCTGACCTTTCAGGGAACACTGTTGGAGAAGCCGGCAGACCGTGAGCTGTTGATTGAGTATATCGGGGACAGCATTTTCTGCGGACTCGGCAATTACCGCTGCCCCAACGGCACTCCCGATGCCGGGAGTGCCAAATATCAGGACGGCACCATTGCATACCCGCTTTTGACGGCGGATGCGCTGAATGCGGATTGCTCTGTGATCGGCTTCAGCGGAATGGGCGTAAAAGTCGGCTCTGTGGATTACAATGCGGCTGATGTTTACGAAAAGCAGTCCTATCTGCGCGACCCGGATGCGGCATACGGCTTTGCGAGAACCCCGAATCTGGTCGTGATCAATCTGGGAACCAATGACGCGCTGTTTCGTGACAGGACAACCAAAGAGGAGTTCAAAACAGCGGTAAAGGATCTGATTACAATGGTTCGCGAGCTGAACGGCAGAAATATGCCGATCGTGTGGGCGTACAACGCACTGAACGACGGCTGCCTGGATTGGATCCGGGAAGCAATCGGAGAGATGGGCGGAGAATCCAACTGGCTGTTCCTGTGCGAACTGAACCGGAATGCCGACGGAGGCAATAACCATCCGTCTGAAAACGGGCATCAGACATCCTGCGAAAAACTGACGGCATTTATTTGTGAAAAAGGACTGCTGGAGCTCACCGGAGAGATTCCCCCGAGACCGTCTGAGGGAGACGATCTGCCCATTTTGTGGGTATAAACCGATGTTCAGAAAGGAATTTGTTTATGAATCATAATATGTGCAAAGTACTTTCGCTTTTGATCGTATGCCTGACGCTGTTCTTGTCATTCGGGCTGATCTCCTGCGAAAATAAAAAAAAGAATCCCGTAACACCGACAACGGAGAACCCGGGCACACAGCCGCCGGATGACCCGGAGGAAAACTGGGACAGCTATCTCCCCGAGGGAACATACGGCTGGGAGGATGTCAACATTGTCATTTTGAGGAGCAGGGAATGGCAGTATTTTGTGGATGACGAAGTGGAAGAAATGACCTCCATCGAAAATGCCGTATTCAAGAGAAACAAAGCCGTAGAGGAACGGTATGAGGTCAACCTCAATTATGAGGTAAAGGAGCAGGATATTGCGGCGCTTGCCACTATTTGCACCAACTCCGGATCTTACGACTATGACATTTTTTCTCCCGACTATTGGTACGGTCTGGAAACGCAAAATGCGTTTATCGACCTGAATCAGTGCAGTCAGCTCCATTTGAGCAACCCCTATTGGGTAGCCGGCTGGAATAACAACGCAACCGTAAACGGAAAGATCCTCAGCGCAGTAGGCTATTTCAGCCTGGATCCGATCGCGCAGGAGCAGGTACTGTTCTTCAACGGGGCTTTGGCACAGGCTTACGGTTATACCGATCTTTACCAAAAGGTATACGACAAAGAGTGGACGCTGGATGCCATGCTCGGAATGATGAAGGAAGCCACGCAGGACAAAGACGGCGACACGAGTACACTCTCGTTTGAGGATCAGTTTGGCTTGAGTTATGACCGCTGGGGCTGCAGAGCTTTTCTGTACGGATGCGGAATGCAATTGGCATCTTATAAAAATGATGCCATCAATTTCCAATTAACGAGCCAGAAAAATATCGGAATTTTTGAGTCGGTCTACAGCTTCCTCAAGGAAAGCAATGCCGCCTATGATACCGATGGTGACCGCTATGGCGAAAAAGGGTCTCAGGCGTTATTTACCGGCGGCAGGGCATTGTTTTATGCCTGCCCGATTGAGGTTGCCGATGTGATACGCGGCAAGGTCGAAAATTACGGTGTGCTCCCGATGCCGTTGCTGAACCGCGACCAGGAGGATTATATCACATCCTTGCTGGGCACCACCACCTGCTCCATCTTCAAAACCTGTCCGAATATCGACCGTGCCGCCAGCATACTCGAGGCGCTCTGCATCATCTCCTATCGCGATGTGGTTCCGAAGTATTATGAGGACTGCCTGAAGTTCGAATATCAGAACGATCCCGAGGTTGCGGGAATGCTGGATTTTATCCGCAGCCGGGTCAATGTTGATTTTATGTTCATCAATGACGCGCATTTCCGGTCCATCTGCAGTGAGCCCGGATATCTGATCCGTGACGGGAAAAAGGGCGAGTATGTGTCAACGATGACGAGTTTTACAAACCAGCTTCCCGAGCTGAAAGAAAAGTTTTTGAAGCTGTTTGAATAAAGGTGAAAAGATTTATATGGTAGCAAAAAAACGGTTATCCTATATGCTCCTTTTGGGCTTGCTGCTCACCGTGTGCTTTTTTTCATCCTGTTATATTGCTCCCGGTGATCCTGCCGCCCCCGATACCTCAGGGGCGGGAGCCGATCTGACCACCGTGGAGGAGATTCCGACAATACCCGATGTGGAGGGCTCTATGAAGGTTTCCGGCAGTGAGTTGCTGACCCTAATCCGTGAAGGGCGGATTGCGGAAAACGGCAATTACACCGTAAAGGACGGCGCAGGAATTGTGTTTGACGCCTCCGATAACAACAAGGTTTACGACTTGAAAAATGCAGTCATTCGTCTTGCTATCCGTTCGGATGAAAGCGGCATTCTGCTGAAAAAGACCAACCGACTGACCCTGCAGAGCGCAACGCTGGTTGTATACGGCGGAACCGCGCTCTCTGCCGACGGCGGGCGGAATATTATTCTTTCCGGTCTGCACGTCAGTGGAAATGTCAAAACCGGTTTTTCGCTGGACAGCAGCACGGCGGCGGTGCGCTCCTGCACGTTCAGCCCGGAAAAAGGCGGCGTATTGGAAACCGCGATCATCGCCCGGGGAACCGATATTTCGGTCAGTGACTGCAGCTTCAGGGACAATTCCTGCGGGGTCATGGACACCAGCCTGAACGGAGCCATTATTGAAAACAACCTGTTTGAAAACTGCACATCCGCTGTTTCGGTGGGCTGTGCCAACAGCGTGGTTTGGTACAATACGATCCGCGGAGGTGAATATGGCGTGCGCGCTGTGTTTGAAAAAGCCGAGTTTTCCGCTTCCGAATCGGTTGGATACAATATTCTGGTGGCGAAAAATCAGATTAGCGGTGCCAAGACCTCGGTTTTGTACCGGAATGCTTCCAACAGCGTGCTGCTTTCCAACGAACTGGAATCCGCAGATGTGGAGGGGTGTATCAACGCTTCTGTTTGTGAGAATAGTTTGACGGGGACTCTGAAGCTCGCCAACAACAGCTATCTGATTGCAAACCGGAACGAGTCGGCAAGGCTTGCACAGTCCGGCAATTCCAATCAGAACGGCGACACGGTAACCGATCTTTCGGTGCGCGAGCTCGCCGGTGCAAACGAGGAGCTGCTTCCGCACATCAATACCGAGCAGTTTGTGGGCATGAAACGGAAAGCAAAGGTGAGAACGCTTTCCGGCTCAAAGCCGCTGGATGAATACATTGCCGATTCTCTGCGGGAAAATAAGGATGTCATTGTTCCTCCCGGCTGTTACATCGGCGGAACCAAAGTGAACTATGAGTCGCTTACCGATGTGAATATTTACGCTTACGGCGTGTACGAGGAGTTTACTGCCGTTTCGCAGGAGCATGCGGTTCAATTCAAAAACTGTAAGCATACCGCGGTATACGGGCTGTTCATCGGGTACTCACAGCACCCGCATATTCAGGGAACGGTGACGCAGGTACGGAATACGGCATCCGGAAAACAGGTCACTGTAGCGCCGGATCCCGGATATATCCAGGATTTCAGAACCGTCGGAAATGTGGATGGCAGAATTTTTGCCGCCGACAGCTTCCGCACTGCCGGTCTGATCACGTATTCCTCAGCGGAATACAATGCGGCAAAAAATCTCAATGTGCTGAACGGATGCAATGTCTGGGCAGATGTCAGCAAAGGTACACGAATTTCTTTTCGGGCTGTCAACAGCACTACCGCCGGCGGCTTTTACTTTGAGAACTGCTCGGAGATGAAGCTGGAGGATGTAACCGTGTTCAATTCGTCCGGATTTGCCGAGTTTGACCTTGACAATGAGGTTGCGCCGGTGTTGCACCGATATGCGGTAAAGCGCGGTCCTGCACCATTGCTTACCGGAAGCCCCGAAAGCTATCAATCGGAGCTGGTGACGCTTGATTCGTACGGCAGGACCCGCTCCGCGCTTCCGCTGCTGACTACCATTGACGCCACGCATTGCACCAATGCAAGGACGGGAATTCAGATCGTCAGCTGTTTGTTTGAGGGGATGGACGACGACACGACCAACATCAACGCATATTACGGGCTTACGGTTTCCTATCATGCAGCCAACAGAACGCTGACTTACGGGAGATGCAACACGTCCTACGGTTATCAGCTGCTTCCTGCAGCTTTCCGCGACGGCGAAATGCTCGCTCTTTACACCGTGGACGGTGAGTACATAGCAACCGTCAATGTTCAGAAAGGAACCGAACCGGTCGGGAACGACCAGTACACGCTGGTGTTGCCCGAAAGCTGCCGGCTGACAGATGTCGAAATTGCACTGATCAACTCCGGGAATGTCATTGTTCAAAACTGTTCTGCAAGCGGAAAAGGCTTTTTGATCGACAATGTCAAGGTGAGTGATACTGTCGGGCGTGTGCTTTTGAAAGCGCAGGGCGGGATCGTCCGGCACAGCACCTTCAGCGGTCATTCTTATAATGTGATTACCTGCGAGGTGGAAACAAAGACATGGCCGGAGGTGGGATACCTCAATGACATTCAGATTCTGAATAACCGTTTTGAGAGCAACAGTATGCGCACGCTGTATTCAGAGGATTGGCTCCATGCAGGAAATATGACGGATATTCAGATCAACGCCGCCGGAAGCGGATCGGTTACGGATCCGGATGACTGTATGCACACCAATATCGTCATTTCCGGGAATGTCTTTTCCAATCGCTATTCGCGGTATGCCATCCGTTTGAACGCTGTGAAGAATGTCCGCATCGTCAACAATACCTTTGCCCCGAAACACGGTGAAACCGATGCATCGGATTCCAACATTCCCATTCTGCTTCTCGGAGGCAATGGCATTGAGATCAGCGGAAATACCTACCCGTCCGGCGTTTCCGTCCCCGTGGAAAACCGCGGAGGCGCGCTGAATGTAACGGGAAGTGATACCGAATGATCATGGATGCACCGCTCCGGATGATCTTATTACAGATCGTCCGGAGCGGCATATTTTGTGATGATGGGGGCTTGGAGCAGAACCCCGCCGATGGGAAAATTGTGTGAATTTTGAGATCCTGCTATCGCGCTGAAATATTTCCACAGCATCAAAAAAGTATCAATTAAAATTGCTGTTCTCAAACATGGTTTCCAAACACCCGAAAAGTTCCGAAAAAGCGAGCGTTCGGGAGGTGACGCGTTTCCCCATATCGACTCCAAAACCGTGGGTCGCGGGTTCGAATCCTCCTGCCCCTTCCATGATGACAAGTCAATTTAGATCCGGACGACGGAAAGAGCCGTTTGGCAAGCCAAACGGCGAGAAAACGGGAGATTTCGAGAGATTTCTCCCGTTTTTTCGCCCCTGCATTTTTTCGGAGTTTCATAAATCCCTTTTGCCCTTTTCGATGCTGAGTCCGGACTCGGACTCACGAAAAGGGCTTTTTTGCATCTTCACGAAAGCAATCGACTCTGTGGCTGGATTCGGACTTGCGAAAGCGGAGCCGGACAGTGTGGAAAAGCCGCCGCTTCACAAATTGTTTACAAACACATTTGTTCTCTCCTCAAATTGTCCGGATTTGAACTCACGAAATTGGGCAAACGACAATCCGATATATTTCTGTCTTGCAACAGATAAAAACAAAAATGATCCCCTAGCGAACCTCCGCACTATGTGTTATACTTTCATCTCCTTTGCCCTGTGGCTTGAAACTCAGAGCCACAGGGTACATAGTGTTTTGGATTTTTCACTATGTAGAATTTTCCTTTCTCCTGCGGTGTGAAATGCAGAACCGCAGGTACATATAGTTATTTGAACCCTTTGACAAGCAATAAATGCGGATGAAATAATGAAAGCGTTGAAAATTGCAACAACACGTAACCCGGACATATTTTCCACGGTTGCGTTTTTTACTTTGCAGTGCAATCTGAGGGATTCAGAAACTCGTCCAACAGTCTTTGTGCAATCGGGGAAAACACCTGATATTTCTTCCAGATCAGATACATTTTATTCTCAAGCTTCGGCTCCAACGGGCGGAACACCAAACCGTTTTCTGCACTCGGTTGGATGAGATGTTCAAAGGACAGCATCAAGCCCAGTCCTTCTCCGACAAAAACGCTTCCGTTGTAGGCAAGATTCGTGTTTCCGGTAAAATTCAGCCGATCGGCTTTCTTTCCGCACCAACGCGGGATGTCTGCCTCCACCGATTGCTCCGAGCAGATCAGTTCCTCGCCGTACAGGTCGTCCACACGGACGGCTTCTTTTTTGGCAAGCGGATGGTCTTTCGGCATGATGACGCCCCATCTGTCGACTCCCGGCAGCTCCAGATACTGATAACGGTCAATGTCCGGCATCTCCACGACCACACCGAAATCCAAAAGTCCGCGGTCAAGTCGGTCAAGCACCACCGTGCGGTCGCCGCTGATGATGTGATAGTGAAAAAGCGGGTAACGCTCTTTGAAATGTTTGATCTTCCGCGCGATATGCGCAATGAGATGAGATTCCGCACATCCGAGGTACACATCCCCGCCTTGCAGATCGTCGATTGCGCGGAATTCCTCGGTCGTTTTGTCCACCATATCGAGAATATCCTCGGTGCGGCGGCGCAACAGAATGCCTTCTTCTGTCAGAGACATACCGCGGCTTCCGCGGCGGAACAGATTTTTGCCAAGCTCATCTTCCAGCTCCTTCATTTGTTTGGAAAGTGCCGACTGTGACACATGAAGCACTTCTGCGGCGGCAGTCATGCTCCCCTCGCGTGCAATCTCCAAAAAATAACGTAACACTCTGATTTCCATAACCGCCTCCGCTGATATGATCTGCTTCTATTATACACCGATCTGATATTCCTGTCAATCATATCACGATATAAAATATAGATATTTGTAATTTCACGTGCTGCATGGTATACTGGGGAGGAAGGGAGCGTGAAACACATGAAAGAAAGGATTCCCCAAACAGCCGGGCGTGCACAGCTCGGCGAATTTGCCCCGATGTTTGCCTATCTCAACGACGATGTGCTGTTCGGCGAGGTGTGGAACGCGGAGGCAATGGATCTGAAAACAAAATGCATCATAACCGTTGTCGCGCTGATGTCCTCGGGGATTACCGATTCCTCGCTGACCTATCATCTGCAGAACGCCAAGGATCACGGCGTGACCAGAGAGGAAATCGCCGCGATCGTTACCCATGCGGGAATGTATGTCGGCTGGCCGAAGGCGTGGGCGGTTTTTCGCCTTGCCAAAGAGGTCTGGGGAGATGACACCGATGCCGTCACCGACAAGGAAAAATATCAGAGCAGTATTTTCTTCCCCATCGGTGCGCCGAACGATGCCTTTGCAGAATACTTCATCGGACAGAGCTATCTTGCGCCCGTGTCAACAGAGCAGATCCCGATCTGGAATGTGACCTTTGAGGCGGGTTGCCGGAACAACTGGCATATTCATCACGCAAAGACCGGCGGCGGACAGATGCTCCTCTGCGTCGGAGGTCGCGGATTCTATCAGGAATGGGGCAAAGAACCTGTCGAAATGACGCCAGGCACGACCGTCAATATTCACGCCGGGGTCAAGCACTGGCACGGCGCGGCAAAGGACGAATGGTTCTCGCATCTTGCCATTGAAGTTCCCGGCGAGGAAACGAAAACCGAGTGGCTTGAAGCCGTGGACGACGGACAATATCTGCGTACCCAGAATCAAGGCAAGGCGGAGTGACCAATGCCAAACGCCTTGAATAAAGAAGAAATCCTGCGGCGGTGTCTTGCAGATGCAGGATGTGACGAGGCACTGACTGCGGAGTGTCTGCGCCGCTTCCGGGAGGGCACGCTGAGTGAAATGCTTCCGAAACTGACCGCACACCGCAAATGCGTGCTTTCGGATGTGCGCAGGGGGCAAAAACAGATCGACTGTCTCGATTATCTGACTAACAAAATCAAATCGAATGAATACAAAAAGGAGACGTAAACATGTTAGGAAATTTTACTTATTGCAATCCAACCAAGCTTTATTTCGGTAAGGACGCGCTTGACGGACTGAACGCCGAGCTTTCGAAATACGGAAAGAACGTCCTGCTGGTTTACGGCGGCGGCTCCGTCAAAAAGAACGGAATCTATGACAAAGTGGTTTCCGTACTCAAAGCAAACGCTAAGGAAGTATTTGAAGATGCCGGAGTCATGCCGAACCCCACGGCAGACAAGCTGCGCGAGGGCGTTGCACGCGCCAGAGCGGCAAAAGCGGACTTCATCCTTGCGGTCGGTGGCGGTTCGGTCTGCGACTATGCGAAGGCGGTTTCGGTCTCGGTTCACTGCGACGAGGACCCGTGGGACAGGTATTTTGACCGCTTTGAGGATGTTTCCTGCGAAATCGTTCCGGTCGGGTGCGTGCTGACCATGGTCGGAACCGGCAGTGAAATGAACGGCGGCTCGGTTATCACCAATCATGAAAAGAAGCTGAAAATCGGTCATGTGTTCGGCGAAAACGTCTACCCGAAGTTTTCGATCCTGAACCCCGAATTCACCTTCACCGTTCCGCACTATCAGATGATCTCCGGCATTTACGACATCCTGTCGCACATTCTGGAGCAGTATTTCTCCGGCGAGGATGATAACACCAGCGATTACATCGCCGAGGGACTTCTCCGTTCGCTGATTCACGCGGCGGAAATTGCAGTGGTCAACCCCACCGATTATGAAGCGAGAAGCAACATCATGTGGACGGCGACCTGGGCGCTCAACACCCTGATTGCCAAGGGTAAGACCGAGGACTGGATGGTGCATATGCTCGGTCAGGCGGTCGGCGCGTATACAAACGCCACCCACGGCATGACGCTCTCGGCGGTTTCAATGCCGTATTACCGTCATATTCTCCCCTGCGGCACCGCAAAATTTGCGCGCTATGCCGTGAATGTCTGGAATGTTGACCAAGGCGAAAAAAACGAACGTGAGGTTGCCGAAGAAGGACTTTGCCGCATGGAGGCATGGATGAAGAAGCTGGGACTTGTGATGAATCTGACCGAACTCGGCGTAACACCCGACATGATCGACGGCATCGCATCCGCAACCCTTGTCATGAACGGCGGATACAAGGTGCTGACCTCAGACGAGATCAAAGAGATTCTCAAAGCAAGCCTTTGAAGGGAGTGAAGAACATGAGCAAGGTACTGATTATTTCAACCAGCCTGCGCGGAAACAGCAATTCGGAATATCTTGCGCACGAATGTGAAAAGGGCGCAATCGACGCCGGAAACGAAGTGGAATTTCTCACCCTGAAGGGCAAAAACATCGGCTACTGCATCGGCTGTCTTGCCTGCCAGCGCACGGGCAAGTGCGTGCTCCGCGACGATGCGGCAGAATTTTGTGAAAAAGTAAAAAACGCCGATGTGCTCGTCTTTGCCACGCCGATCTACTACTACGAAATGTGCGGACAGATGAAAACGCTGCTCGACCGTCTCAATCCGCTTTACACCTCGGATTACCGCTTCCGTAAGGTCTGTATGATCGCAACGGCGGCAGAGGACAGCGATTCAGCGTTTGAAAAAGCATATAACGGTCTGCTCGGCTGGGTGGACTGCTTTGAGAAGGCAGAGCTTTGCGGACTTGTCGCAGGCGGCGGGATCGGTGACAGCGGGGACGCAAAACATCACGCCGAGGCGCTTTGCCGTGCCTACGAACTCGGAAAAGCACTATGAAAAGATATCTTCCTTTGTTTATCTTTCTTATGCTGCTTTGTTCATGGATTCTGTCCTCCTGCGGCACACGGAACAATGCTACTGCAGGTGACTCAACAACGGAAACCGTTCCATCCGACAGAGGAACAGACGAAATCACATCCGAAGAACCGAACGGCAGTGAAAAAAAGGAGGAACACATGGGTGTTTTGATTCTGCAGATCGGCGGACGAACCATACCGGTCACATGGGAAGAAAACGAGAGCACCGCAGAACTGAAACGACAAGCCGCAAAGGGCAATATAACGATTCTGTTATCTCCATACGGCGGCTTTGAACAGGTCGGCTCTCTCGGCAGAGAATATCCTGCAAACGATGTGCGGCAGACCGCCGAGAGCGGCGACATCATGCTCTACGCTTCAAGCAATGTGGTTCTGTATTACGGAAGCAATACCTGGGCCTATACCAAACTCGGACATATTGATCTGCCTGCAGATGAGATTACAGCGCTGCTCGGAGGGGATGCTGTAACAGTCAGTTTTATTCTGAATTATCCGGATACATAAGCTCGTTTACAAGCATGGTTCTGCAAGCCCGGAAGATCGCGGTCACTTGCAAGCCCCTGTTTCACCAAGGGAGAAGTGTACCTTCACGATGCATCTAAATTGGCTAACACAAAATCGGCATCTGAAATGACCTGTAGACACAAAAATTCGAAAGCGACGCTTTCGAATTTTTCATTTGTGCCGCAAGGCACAACATCGTTTGCCCGCACGGGCAACATCATTTCAAGCGGAGCGAGAACTTCATTGCCGCCTACGGAGGCACAAATGATGTTGGCTTCGCCAAATGAAGTGGGCTTATCCCTAATGATGTTTCGGCTTCGCCGAAAATGATGTTGCGCCGTTGGCGCAAATGATGTGCTTCGCAACGAAGTTGCGCTTCGCGCAAACGGGATGAAGCCGTTCGAAGTGCCTGTTAATTGGGGTTGATTTTTGCTTTCAAATAGATATAATGATTTCAAGAAAGGTGCTGATATGGTGAGAGAAGATAAACTTAGCAATCTTTCCATGGAATTGTCCGTTGAGATTTTGCAGTTAACCAAGAAATTACACGAAAACAAGCAATAAATCGTTTTGGGAAGTGAAAGGAGGATGTCCATATCCGATACCATCACAATTCGCTTCGGCACCCCCGCCGAAAGAGAAGCATTATGCCGCGAGTACCCCGCTATCAAAAACGTACTTCGGGACGGTGGGTAAAGTCCTCTATACAAACCTGCGCTGTCGGGGCATTGCCTCGGCAATGCCGGAGGAAATTATCAAAGTTGCCAAAGCGGAAAACGTCTATCAGGTACGGGCGTATTGCGACATTGGGAATGTGCCGTCCCACCGCCTGTGGCTGAAAAACAGATTCTCAATCAGACCTGTCAAACTGCCCGACGGCTCGGTTGTCGACTCGTTTGTAAGTCGCATTTTGTAAATCCGCTCACCAAAACCACCAAGCACCCACTCGGGGTGCTTTTCCTTTTTTCCTCTCCCACTTTACGCATATTTTTGTTTCACTTTACATAAATTTTACATAACCTATTGACAAAGCCGTCGAACTGTGCTATAATGCTATGGTAGCAACAGCCGTCGGTGCTTCGGCGGCATTTTTCGATACGCGGGCGGAACGGAGACCGACTTCCGTTCTTTCTTCTTTTATTCACGGCTCCGCCGCTGTCGACCCCGAAATTCATTCTATCGAAAGGAGTTTTTCTTATGCTCTCCGGACTTCACGAAGCGCTTGCGGGAACCTCGCAGGTCGCCTCCATCATCATCTCGGTTGCGTTCATGTTGCTGTTCGGCTTTGCCATGACGCGGATTACCAAACTGCTGAAACTTCCCAACGTGACCGCCTACATCCTTGCCGGCATCCTCATCGGTCCCTACTGTCTCGGTCTGGTTCCGCAACGCATCATCGACGGCATGGACTTTCTCTCCGACATCGCGCTCGCGTTCATCGCGTTCAGCACGGGCGAATTCTTCCGCTTCTCCACGCTGAAAAAGAGCGGCGCAAAAGTCACGGTCATCACGGTCTTTGAGGCTTTGCTCGCGTCGGTCGTGGTCTTTATCGTGACGTTCTTTGTTCTGCGACTGGACCTTGCTTTTTCCATCGTGCTTGCGGCGCTCGCCTCGGCAACGGCGCCCGCGTCAACGGTCATGACCATCCGTCAGACCGGCGCAAAGGGCGACTTCGTTGATACCCTGTTGCAGGTGGTGGCACTTGACGACATTGTGGGTCTGGTTGCCTACAGCATCGCGATTTCGGTTGCGGTATCCTCCAAAACAGGCGCGGGCGCGTTCCACGTCTGGGACATCGTCAAGCCGCTTCTGATTAACGTCGGCGTGTTTGCGCTCGGCGGCGCGTTCGGCTTCCTGATGAAACTGATGATGCCGAAAAAGCGCTCGACCGACAACCGCCTGATTATCTCCATTGCCCTGCTCTTCAGTTTCTGCAGCATCTGCACCCTGCTTGACATCTCGCCCCTGCTCGGCTGTATGTCGATGGGGACCGTTTACATCAACATCACCGACGATGACAAGTTGTTCAAGCAACTGAACTACTTCAGCCCGCCGCTCCTGCTCCTGTTCTTCGTGCGCTCGGGACTGAACTTCAAACTGGACGTTCTGGTCAACTCCTCCGGCTCCGTCGGGACCACGCCGCTGATTATCATCGGGGTTCTGTATTTCTTCTTCCGCATTGTGGGCAAGTACGCGGGGGCATTCCTCGGGTGTCTCGCGGTCGGAAAGCCGAAAGAGACGCGCAACTATCTGGGACTTGCGCTGATACCGCAGGCGGGCGTTGCCATCGGTCTTGCGGCACTCGGTGCGCGGACCTTGGGCGGTGACGACGGCATTGCGCTGAACACCATCATTCTGGCTTCCAGCGTGCTTTACGAGTTGATTGGACCCGCGTGCGCAAAGTTGGCGCTGTATCTGTCGCGGTCCTACTCCACCAAGTTGGAGGACCTCGCGCCTGTGGAAACAACCACCGAGACGGGACAGCCGAAAACCGCTGTGGAACTTCTGATCGAGCGGATCAAAAAGATTCAGGAGACCATCCCGCCGCACGAATTGCACGCACACGAGGACGAGGCGGCATTTACCGAAGCCGCCGAACAGTATGCCGCCGAACTTGCCAACCCGCGCAAGCGGTGGATGGCAAAGAAATAGGAGGACATCCCATGTCAAACATTACGCAATCTGTTGTAGACCCCATTGCGAAACTGCTCGGGGATTGGTCCGTCGATTTGACGGTTTGGTCGGTGCTGTTCCGCATCGGACTTTCAATCGCGCTTTCCGCCGTCATCGGTTGTGAGCGTTCCAGCAAACGCCACGCGGCGGGCTTGCGAACGTTCATACTCGTCTCCCTTGCGGCAACCTGCGCGATGCTGCTTGATATTTTCCTCAACGCGCAGTACGGTATCAATTTTGAAGTCATTTCCGCCGCATCGGTCATCGGCATTGCAATCATCACAGTGAATTCGATTCTTTACAGTTCCCGCAACCAAATCAAGGGGTTGACGACCTCGGTCGGGCTTTGGGCGTGCGGCATTCTGGGACTTTCGGTCGGCGCGGGACTTTACACGGTCACGGCGGTGATGTTCGCGGCTCTGCTTTGCAGTCTTTCGCTGTTCCCGAAATTTGAGGTTTACCTGAAGAACCGCTCGAACCACTTTGAGATTCACTTGGAGTTGAAAGACATCTCCTATCTGCAAAACTTCGTAACGACCATCCGCGAACTCGGCATGAAGATTGACGACATCGAATCGAACCCCGCCTATCTGCATTCGGGGTTGAGCGTTTACTCCATCTCCATCTCCATTTCCAGCGAGGACCTGAAAAAGTACAAGACACACACGGAAATCATCGAAGCCCTCCGCTCCCTCGATTACATCTACCACATCGAGGAAATGAACTAAGCGGGATGCCGAGGATGCGAGAATGCGAGGATGCGTTGGGGGAACTTCTGCAAGAAGTTTCCCAAAGCCCCCTCAAGACCCTTCAACGCATATTTTGAGAGTGCGAACATCGTGCGTCGTTTTTTTAGGAAAGTCAGCGAACGGAACGACACATGGGTCGTTCCGTTTCGGTTGAATGTTAGTTGTTGACTGCTTATCAATATTCCTTGCACAAGTACCATTCAGACCGCTTATTATATCCCCGCGCTCCCCTCCCCGCAGGAGCGGACAAAACAAAAAGTTGCCCGCCCGACTTTCGTCGGGCGGGCTTGTTGTTTTGCTCAATCAGTTATCTTTGTACGACCGCCATGTGACATATCCGCACTTCTTGCACTTGTAATACACTTTGTACCAACCATCCGCATCCGGCTCGCCGGTCTTGACCGGTTTCTCATAGTCGTAATCATGGGTGCTGTGGTCATTTGCGCTGTAATCGCCGGTCGTGGTATCCAACAACATGGAAATGCGGTATCCATTCCCGTCCTCAATCGTCTCTTCATTCACGATCTGGTCGTAATACTTCTCCAATTCCGCATCGGTCAGAAGCGAATTCTCAACGTTTTCCCATTTTGCGGTAACCTTCAGGTCATTCTTCGCGGTCATAGCGTAATAAACGTAAATCTCTCTCAGATTCTTGCAATCGTCCGAAATCGACATCGTCAGAACCGACTTCAGGTTAATCACCAATTCGACCTGATTTGTTTCGGTAACAAGAGTCATTTTCGTGCTGCCGTCGTCTTCATGAATATACGATGGGTAGCTGGTCGCATCCGTATATTTTGCAGTCAGAATGCCGTTCGTCTGATCAGTGGTCACAACACGGTCTGTCTTGGACTTTTCCAGATCCGCCTTGATAAGGTTTGCAATCTGCTCCATCTTTTCGTTCAGAGAATTCAGATCGGCGTTGACCTTCTCCTCGGTCTTGGAGTAGTCAATTTCAGAGGTGAACTTGTTCACAAGCTGAATCTTACCCGAAATTGCAAACTTCACAGCAGTCTCGTCGCCCGATTCATCCTTAACCTCCAGCGCAAGCTCGATGTTTTCGGAGAGAACCTTACCGTAAGCGTCGGTGGTATAGGAAATCTTGATCTGATCCTTGTACATTTCCAGAACCGACTTGACCATGTCAGCCATGCTCGGAGCTGCCGCGCCGCCGTCGGTTTCGGGAGCTGCATAGCCGCCTACATCGCCGAGCTGAGACTCGATCGGCCGATTTCCACTGCCCTTGGACATCAGATCCTCAATGCCTTCCCAAACGGTCACTTTCTTCATGCCGGCAAACAGATGGGCAATCTTGTCCTTCAGATCGGTCAGCGCCTTCGCCGCATCCTCATCGGTCATCGGACCTTCCGCGTTCAATTTAACCAACAGCGAACCAACCGTGGTAGCGAGGAACGTCTCGTCCTTCAGCTGCTTCAGAGCATCGCTCATAACAGTATTGCCCTTGTCATCCACGGGCAGGAGCGTGTTGACCATCTCTAACAACGCCACAACATCAATGCCCTGAGCCTTGAGGTCGTTCAGCACTTCGGAGACCTTCTTATCAAGGACACCGTTTGCATAGGTTTCCAACTCCGCGAACGCGCCCGCGCCGAAAATGGAATCGTAGAACTCGCTGACCTTCGCGGTACCGAGCTTCTCATTCAGCGCCAGCAATCTGTCAAACGACAGCGCAACGGTATAGCCGTTATCAGTCTTGGTAACAGTCAGGAACAGGTCTGCGATTCTCGCGCAGATATCCTCAAGTTCGGGATGTGCTTCCACGATCGCTTTGAAGGCGGGAATCAGCTGACCGTTGATAAACGCGGGAAGCTTCGGCAGAATCTCGCCGATCATCGTGCCGATGCCATTGGGAAGCTCGCTCAGCAGATTTTCCAGCGATGCATAAGCCTCGGCATTTTCGGTTTTGCCATACTGGGTAGCGGTTGCCGCAACGGAAATCTTGCCGTCCTTCAGGATCAAAGTGCCTTCAAACGGGATGGCTTCCGTTTCGCCGTTCTCGGTGACAGAGCCCTTTGCGTATCCGGTTCCAACCGGAGCGTTGTTCTCCAGCTTGAGGGTCAACTCTGCTTTCTCAATCACAACGAGGTTGCCCTGTGCGGTCACGCTCAGATTCTCAACCAGAACGTTGATTGCCTCGTCCGCCTCGGTCGTTTTCATCGAGGTGAAGAAGCCGTTCGGAGTCATGCGTCCGCCACAGTTCTCACAGATGAAGTTGCCCTTGTGGTTGTCGCAAGCCTCTGGAAACTCGGGTCCATCGGTCTTACCGGTGGTTGTTGCGGGGACATCGGTCGATGTACCGTTATCCGCGGTCGTGCCGGTCGGGTTTTCCGAGGGGTTCTTACAGCCTGCCAGAACAGTCATCACCATCAAGGCAGCAAGCAAGAGCGCCACACAGGAAAGCCATGTGTGCAAAGTCTTTCTTTTCATTTGAAAAACCTCCGTATAATTTTACAGGTCGCCGACTCTCGGTCGCCTGTATTAACAACAGTATAGCACGTTTTCCCGTTTTTGTCAAGCATGGCGGCAAAAAATCCCGCACAAATTTGCACATCCGCCCCCTTTTTGTTCTGTTATCGTCGGATTTGTAAACTAAAAACGAAAAATAATCTTTGTCTCTTGACAATCTGTGTCCGAATTGTTATAATGGATACAGGAATACAATTGTGAATTGAAAGGAATCATCATGAACGAATCAAACATCACGTTCCGCCGTCTGGAAGCCCGCGACCGCGCGGAATTTCTCGCAATGAGTGAGGAATTTTACACCTCCGACGCGGTTCTGCATCCCGTCCCCGCGGCAAACCACGAGCGGGCATTCGACGAGTTGATGCGCTCCGACGTCTATCTGGAATGCTATCTGATGGAGTCAAACGGTGCCGCCGTCGGCTACGCGCTTCTGGTCAAGGCTTACAGCCGCGAAGCGGGCGGTCTGAACATCTGGGTGGATGAGTTATACCTTCGCCCCGCTTACCGCGGTCTCGGTGCGGGTACCGCTTTCTTCTCCTATCTGGAGTCCTCCCACCCTGCGGCACGCTATCGTCTTGAAGTGGAGCCGGACAACGAACGTGCCCAAAACCTCTACCGCCGCATGGGTTACCGCCCGCTCCCCTATCTTCAGATGATTAAGGGCGAATAACCTAAACGGAAGACCTTGGGGCTTTTCCCGAACCCTAAGACCTTGGGGCTTTGCCCCTAACCCCACTTGGGAAACTTTTGAAAAAGTTTCCCAAGACCTTTCAAAACTTTAACCAAGGGGATTTTTACCCCTTTCTTTATGTTGTACCGATTTTCTGTAGCCGTTTACGCTCTACACATTCCGGCTGCTCCGAGCCAAATCCCGTCGAGCGGGATTTGTACGACTATCGTCTCTCTCCGCTACCGGATAGAAATAGTTCAAGTTAGTTGATAAACGAAACGGAACGACACGCGGGTCGTTCCCTACAACTCTTTTTCTAAGGGAATTTGATTTCCCGAAAGAAAGAATTCGTAGGGAACGACCCATGTGTCGTTCCGCCCTATTCAAAAGTAACTTTCCAACTGCTTCTATCCGGTAGCGGGAGAGAGGCGACAGCCGCCCGCATTTCGCTGGCGGAATGCGGCTCGGGAGCAGCCGGAATTCGCAGTTTGTAAATGGTTACACAGGAATCCGCACAATAAAAAGAAAGGGGTAAAAATCCCCTTGGTTAAAGTTCTTGCGGTCAAGGGGCTTCTTTCAAGAAGCCCCTTGTGGGTTCGGGCAAAGCCCGAGGTCTTTTGACCTATCCCTTAATTTTTCCCGTCACCAAACAGCGCTTTCAACTTGGCAATAGTGTCCTCGTCAACCACTTCGTCGCCCGTCTTGGACTCCAGTTCAGCAATCGCCGCATCAACTTCAGCGCGCTTCTCATCGTCAACGGGGATGGTTACGTCGGACTCTACCAGCGTGTCGAGAATAATCGTACTCTTGGAGCAATCTTGAACGAGTTTGGTCATGTCCACATCGTCAAGGTTGCCCTCTTTCTCCATCACTTCCGCCGCCGTAAGCAACAACTCGCCCTCGCTCTTGAAGTCGACTTTCTCCAAATCCAGATTCTTGATGGCTTCGGGAACGTCGTCACCAAACGATTCGGTCGCACTCTTCACCATGTCGTTCAGAACTTCTTTCGCCTCGGGAGTCAGTTCATCCATCTCGGTCAGAGCCTGTGCAAACTCCTTGACGCTTGCCGTGTTGATGGTGCCGTCCTCGTTGGTGATATTCTTCAGCGTAACAGCCTTGGTTGCGAATTTTGCAACCGCAGACAGCGCGTCAATCTGCGAAGAAATGGAAACCTTTTTGCCGTTCTTGTCTTTCACGGTGGAAAGCGAACGATAGAACCCGCCGCCAACGCCGCTGTAGAACTTGCTGATGCCGGAATTGGAATACTCCACCATCATTTTCTGAGCGTCCGACAACACCTTATCCGGCGAAGTGCCTGTGTTGCTGTTGCCCGTCATGTTGCTATCCTTGATAGCGGACGGGTTGGCAGCCGCCGCGACAGCCTGCAAACCGTTCACGGGAGAATACGCAAGCGCGGATTTGCCGCCGACAACACTGTTATCAATGGTCTTCGTCTCGTTGTTCGGCAGAGCCTCTGCACTGCTTTTCGTGAGGGAAGAGAAATCGATGGAAGCAATCTTGCCCACCTCGGTCAGCAACCCGTTAACAGGAGAGAAGAACGCGAACGCAACGAACAGACCGCACGCCGCGCCGACCGCCATACCGAGCAAACGCGCATGGGGTCTTCTGCCGATAAGCGGACGCAGAACCAACTTGAGAATCGGGAACACCAGAATCCAAGTGATAAACTGCAACAGGGCAAAGACAACGATAAACGCAATAATCTTTGCAAACGCTTTCGCCATGGGGACCACGATGTCGGTCACTGCCTGCCCGCCCTCGGACATACTGCTTTCCAGCATCTGTTCCAGATTTTTTCCGTCGCTGATTTTCACGCCGAGAATCGAGTCGGAAATCGCACCGCAGAGCGCGAGTGCAAGGATGAAGCAAAACACAATCAGCGCCGCACGCAGAACCGAGCGCCGAAAACCGCGGAGCAGTCCCAGCAACGCGCCGACGATAACCGTTACAAGCGTGCCGCCCAAAACAAATGCAATTAAGTAATTCATAAAATCCCTCCTATGGAAATTCTGGTATCATTATAGCACAATGTCCCACACTTGTCAAGCGTTTATGAATAAAAATTAAAAAAAGGACCGCCAAAAAAGTCGAAAAAAGGGACTTCCCGTCAGGAAGCCCCTCTCATTTTTCGAATTAACCATAGCGGAACGGCACACGGGTCGCTCCCTACGGATTACACCCCTAAAAGGATAAAATTTCTTTTAGGGATAGGGATTGTAGGGAACGACCCGCGTGTCGTTCCGTTTGGTTTATTAACTAACCTGAACTTTTTCTATCCGGTAGCGGAGAGAGCGCAAGCGCACAAATCCCGCTGGACGGGATTTGGCTCGGAGCAGCCGGAATTCGTAGCACGGGAGATGGCTACACCAAAATTTGAACAACGAAAAGACAGAATCAAAAATCCAATTGGGTAAAGTTCTTGAAAGTTCTTAGGAAACTTCTTTCAAGAAGTTTCCTGAGTAGGGTTCGGGGCAAAGCCCCGAGGTCTTAGGGCTTGGGGCAGAGTCCCGAGGTCTTAGGGTTCGGGGCAAAGCCCCGAGGTCTTTCCCCCTCCTCGCGCACGGGAATCTCTGCGTACCGTACCTCGCACCCCTGCGCGCGCAAAAGCGCGGTCAGGTCCTCGGTTTTCAGCCGAACCGTTGCGGTGTTGTCGTTCGGATGCACTGCAATCATCCCATCCGCGCAATCACGGTCCAGATAAAGCGTCACACGGTGTTCCGCGTCATTCAACAACCCGAACGGCGTCACCGACCCCGCCGTCAGCCCCAACAGCGCAAGCAACTCCTCATCGTTCGCAAAACCGAGCGGTTTCGTTCCCTGCTCGCGGCGGAACCGCTTGAGGTCCACCCGCTTGTCGCCCCGCACGGTAATCAGGTAAAAATTTCGCTTCTTGTCATCCCGCACGAACAGATTTTTCGCTTCCTCCTCCGGATGCGCAAGCGACACCGCCGCCAAATCCGCCATGGTGTACACCGCGCGGTGTTCAACCGCCTCATATGCAATGCCCTGCGCGTCAAGCAACGCGTACACTTCCTGTTTGCTCATTCCGTTTTCCTCCGATACCGAAAACGGTCCGCCCAATGGCAGACCGTTTTGTGTTTTCCCAACGGGTTACAGGCTGACCGCCTCTGCGAGCGCGGCAAGTCTGCGGCATTCCTCCTGCCGCTTCTCCACAAGCGCTTTCATGTCGGCGAGTTCCTGTTCGCTGAAGCCGTCCAAATCTCCCGGCTTGAGTTTGTTCTTGTACATCCGGTCGGTCTTGCGGACAAAGTTGATGTCGGTTGCAACGACCTTACCGTCCACCTCGCACATGGCAACGCTGCTGTGTCCCGCGACCAACAACTCCACCGCGCGCACGCCCATCTCGGACGCGATGAAACGGTCCTTGATTGAGGGCTGTCCGCCTCTGACGACGTGCGCAAACTGCGCGTACTTGCTCTCCACGCCGGTTTCGGTCTGGATACGCTCGCGCAGGTATTCGCCGTAGTTGCGCCCGTTCACCTGCGGCATGCCCTCGGACACCACGACAATCATGCTCCGCTTGCGGCTCTTGGGGTTATCCCGCAGTTCGCGAATCTTCCGCAGGCAGGCTTCCTCATCAAAGGGAACCTCGGGGGCTGCGACCGCAACCGCGCCCGACGCGACCGCCGCGTACAGCGCAATCAGTCCGCAGTTTCTGCCCATGACTTCCACAACGTTCAGCCGCGCGTGCGATTCGCAGGTATCGCGCAGGTGGTCGATGAGGTCAATGGTGGTATTCAGCGCGGTATCAAAGCCGATGGTATAATCGGTTGCGGAAATATCGTTATCGATAGTCCCCGGCAGACCGATGCAGGGAATGCCCGCTTTGGTCATATCGTAAGCGCCGCCGTAGGTCCCGTCGCCGCCGATGCAGATAAGCGCGTCAATGCCGACTTTTTTGCAGGCTTTGACGGCTTTTGCGACGCCCTCGGGAGTTGCAAACTCCAGACATCTGCTGGAATACAGGATGGTGCCGCCCTGCCCGATGATATTCGCCACGGTATGCGGGGTGATAGTCTCCAGTTCGGGGTCCGGCTCCGCCATCAGCCCCGAGTAGCCGCCGACGATGCCGACCACCTCGATATTCATCTCATACGCCTTATCCACGACCGCCTTAATTGCGGCGTTCATCCCCGGGGCGTCTCCGCCGGATGTCAGGACTCCGATTTTATGAAACACTGCCATTTCTCTACCTCCGTCTTGCGTTTCGCACGACCTTTTCGGTTTCTTGCCAAAAAATATCAATCAAATATTATTGTATACCATTTTCTCCAAAAAATCAACCCTTTTTACAAAAAATTTATAATTGGAGGGAAAGGGAAAGACCTTGGAGGCGCAGGAGGTCCTCTTGAAAGAGGACCTCCTACCCTC
>CAZVYZ010000006.1:0-60920 GCA_964630695.1 uncultured Ruminococcus sp. | reverse complement strand
TCTTGAAATTCTTAAAAACTTCTTTCAAGAAGTTTTTAAGCAGGGTTCGGGACAGGGTCCCGAGGTCTTAGGGTTTGGGCAAAGCCCGAGGTCTTCAAGGTCTTCCCAAAAACCGTTTTCGTTCCACGCCCACCTCGCTTTGCAGGGGCGGAACGGCGGCGGGATGAAGCAACGCCGCGTCTTCGTCCGCCCAAAGAACGAAACCGACACGGAACGGCAAACGCATGACCTGAGTGCGCTTTGCTGCCTTGCCGTGGGAAAAGACCATCAGAACGTCCGTCTCCGATAAACGCGGATAAAGCGACAGCCAATCGTCACTCCCAACCAACTCCGAGGACAAAGCAGTGAAAACCGTGTCCCCTGCCCGTAGCGTCAAACCGACCGAGGCTTCCAAGCCCGTACCGTTGAAATGCGCACACCAAAGAATGTCCGTGTCGGGAACCGATAGGTCGCCCGTCCCGTAAAGAACCGGAATTCCGTGCAAAGCAGCCTCCTGCTCCAGACGAGCCGCAAACGCTTTCTCATTTTCCGTTTGCGGCAGTGGCAGACGCAGACGACGCACCGGTACCCGCGCGGAAAGGCGGTTCAGATACAGCGTCACTTTGGAGTGATAATGCGTGAGAATCAATTCGTCCACCTCGGCGATTCCCTCCCCCGAAAGCGCGGTGACCGCAGGAGAAACCGAACCGGAAGAACCGTCGGTGCAGTCGATTACAGCCGCACGGTGACCGGACGTCACAACCAACGCTTCGCCCGCATTCCCGTGCAGATACGTCACAGCAGGTTCATCGGACAACAGAACCCCGCTTGAACCGAGAACCAGAAAAAGTGCGGACAATGCAAGCGGGACCGTAACCCACCGCTTCCGCTTCAGCGGGAGAATCGCCACGGCAAGCATTGCGAACACCGATAGAATCAAAAGCACATACTCCGCCGCAGAAGTCGGCAGAATCAGCGCGTTCCGCACGTCGGAAGCACGACCCGCAAGCCACAGCATTCCCGAAAGCGGCAGACGAAGCAGAAACGCAATCGGCGGAATCGGCAGGAAAAGTGCAAACAATCCGAGAAAGAGCGAGGCGGTCACGAGCGGAGACAACAGAAGCGTGACGGGAACCGAAAAAACCGACACGGCACCGGTGAACAACACCGAAATACCAAGCGTGCCGCAGGTGGCAAACAACCCCGTGGTAGCGGCGGTAACAAGTCCCTGCCAAGCCTTTGCAACGGGGCGCGGCAAAAAGCGCCATAACCGACCACGCGGAATCGAGCGGACCGCAGGCATAAACACGATGATGGAAGCCGCCGCGCCAAACGACAGCCACAGCGAGAGGTCCAGAACCGCATAGGGCGTCACGGCGAGAATGCAGAACAGGGCAACCGACAGCGCCGTGAAAGAATCGTAACGCTCCGCCGAAAGAAACGCCAGAGACAGGACCGCGACCATCAGCACGGAACGGACCGTAGAAACGGCGGCGCCCGTCAGAATGAGGTAAAAGATTGCAAGCGGCGGAACGGCGGCAATGCGAATCCGTTTCGGGACCCGAAAACGTCCGAGAATCCATTCCAGAATTCCAATCAGAATCGAAACGTGCAGACCGCTCAACGCAAGCAAATGCGAAATTCCGCTGCGGCGGAAGTGCAGAACCGTCGCATCGGACAGCGCGGAACGGTTTCCGAGCAGCAATGCGCAAATGAGCGCGCCCTCCTCGCCGCCGACCGCGGAACGAAGCCGCTCGCAAAACCGACGGTTGACCCGCCGCAGGGCAAGCATCGGCGTGTCGGTCCGCTCGCCCGTTATCGTGCAATCACCGTAGTCGGAGCAGGTCACAACCGCAACCAAACCGTCCGACCGCAGATAAGTCTCTTCATCATAGGATTCGTCGCGCGAGAAGTCCCGCACCTGCCCTGTCAGACGGAATCGGTCGCCCTCCGAAAGTGCGGAACGGTAATCACACTCCAGAAGCACGCGGTCCCGAACGGGCGTTCCGTCAAATTCGGTCAGCCGAACCGTAAAGCGGCTCCCGTTCCCGCCTGCCGACAGGCGTTCGGTCACGTATCCCTCCACCGCGACCGTTTCTCCGCTGCGGGAAAGGTAGCGGTCCGACGTGGGACCGAACCAAGCCCATGACCCAACCAACAGACAGGCGCAGGCGGCACAGGTCAGAATCAGGACGGTACACCCTGCCGTCACACGGCGGCGAAGAATCGAGAGGATTGATGGCAACAGACCGCCGAACAGGAAACAGGCAAGCAGAATGAGTTTTTGCCGATTGCCTGCATACACCGCCGCCAATGCGACGCCGACTGAAACGCAAACCGCAAGCGACAGTGGACGTTTACGGAAAATACCCATCGAAATCCTCTCCTTTCTTTCCAAAATACAGGATAAAATTGCTTATTTTGTGAATTGATGCACTAAAATTGCATCAGATTGTGAAAAAACCCTTGACAAATGCGCGTTTTCGGGATATAATAGATAAGGTTGTTGACCCGCTGTCGGGTCGCTTACACATTGAAATTCAATTTCGGAGGATATAGAAATGTTTGAAACCCTGAAAAATCTGCTCGTCGAGGAACTTCAGTTAAACGCTGACGATATTAAACCGGAATCCGAGTTGGCAAACGACCTCGGAATCAACTCCATCGAACTTGCCGACCTCATCATGCTCTGCGAGGATAAATTCGGCGTGACGATTGAGGATGAGGACCTCCATAAATTCGTCACCGTTGAAGACGTTGTCAACTACCTCGAAGCAAACGCAAATTAAGTCAAACAGGAACCGAAGCATTCCGGCAAAACGGAATGCTTCCTTATTATTTTACTACAAAAAGGCATATCTGTCAAGTCCCGACTGCGGTTTTCCGACCGCGCGCGGGCTTTTTCTTTTTTTGACTTTCCCCTTTCTCGAAAAAGTGCAAAAAAGCCTGAAATATTGAGATAAAGCACCGTTTTTTTCATCTAACCGGCTCTTATCGTCTTTGACTTTCTTAATTTGACCTTGTTTGACTTTGACTTTCTTTGACTTTTGGTGTATACTATTCGCGTAAGAAAAAGAAAGCAGAAAGGATGATGGTACGGAATGTTGGCAGACTCCATTGCAAAGATGATTGAGGAGATGTTGGACGAAGGACACGGAATTCTGGAACTGCAACGGAATGAAATGGCAACCAGACTTGGCTGTGTGCCGAGTCAAATCAGTTACGTCATTTCTTCCCGCTTCACCCCCGAGCGCGGCTATGTGATTGAATCACGGCGCGGCGGCGGAGGTTGCATCCGCATCACGCGGAAGCAGATGGGCAGGAACGAATATCTGATGCACTTCTTCTGTGCCATCGGCGACAGCATCGATGAAAAGGAAGCGGTCGCCTACCTCAAGAATCTGCTCGGCGCAGGACTGTTGCAGGAGCGCGAATACCGCATTGCCTACGCGGCGGTCTCGGGTGCGGCGTTGGCGGGGCTTCCTCCGACCGAACGAAACACCACCCGTGCGCAAATCTTCAAGCAGATTATTCTTGCTTTCATGACGGTTTAGAAAAAACTTACAAATTTTGGAAGTCGGTTCCGGAATTCGACAAAAAATTTCCGACCGACGGTGTATAATAAATGTATTCGACAAGTGCCGGAGGCTCCGGCAGGAAAGGATGAGCAAAATGCTTTGCGAAAAATGTAAAAAGAGAACCGCTACCGTGTTCTATAATGAAAATATCAACGGAAAGACCCGCTCCTACTCTTTGTGTGCCGAATGTGCCGCAAAAATGCGGGAAAAGGGAGAATTACAGGACGTGACTTCCATGATTGGCAGTTTCGCCGACCCGTTCTCCGAACTTCACGACCAGTTCTTCTCCGGCTTCTTCGGAATGCCTGCGCTGCACAGCGCCGCGCCCGAAAAGAGATGTCCCGTTTGCGGCTCGACCTACTCCGACATTGCCGAGTCGGGCAAGATCGGATGCCCCGCCTGCTATGAGACGTTCGGGGACGAACTTTCCCACCTGATTCAGTCGGTTCACGGGACCACGACCCACACGGGCAACGTCCCCTCCCGCCACCGCGCGAAAAAGGAACGGGATGAGAAGAGAAAAACGCTCCGACATGAATTGGACGAAGCAATCAAAGCCGAAGAGTACGAGCGCGCCGCAAAATTGCGGGACGAAATCCGCGCACTCGAAAATCAGAACGGGAAAGAGGGAAACTGATTATGGCATGGTATAATACAATCGGTAAAGATGCGGACACCGTTATCAGCAGTCGTGTCCGTCTGGCAAGAAACCTTGTCGGTTACCCGTTTGCATCCAAGTTGGATGCGGCGGGCGCAAATGAGATTATCGAAAAGGTCAGCGCGCCGCTTGAAGCGGCAGGCTTCCGCAAAATCAATTTCTCCGACATCTCCCCCGTGATGGCAACCTCCTACGTGGAGCGCCATTACGTCAGTCCCGAATTCGCGCAAAAGGAAACGCCGCACGCCCTGCTGTTGCAGGAGAACGGCGGAATGGCGGTGATGGTTTGCGAAGAGGACCACCTGCGGATTCAGAGCATTCTGCCGGGGCTTGCACTTGACGAAGCCTACAAAAACGCCTCCCGCATCGAAAAACGGCTCGACGAGGAATTCGACTTTGCCTACAGCGAAAAACTCGGGTATCTCACCCATTGCCCCACCAATCTCGGAACCGGCATGCGTGCCTCGGTCATGATGTTCCTGCCCGCCCTGACGCGGCGCGGTTACATGGATTCGTTGGCAGCGCAACTCTCCAAAATCGGACTGACCGTGCGCGGGCTGTTCGGCGAAGGCTCGGGTGCGGCGGGCTGTATGTATCAGATTTCCAACCAGATTACGCTCGGCATTACCGAAGAGGAAACGCTCGAAAAACTTGCCGACGCAGTGGCGCAAATCAGCGAGAGCGAACGGAAAGCCCGCAAATCCATCAACGGTGAGGAATCGGAACGCCTGACCGACCTGATTCTGCGCGCGGAGGGAACGCTCCGTTACGCCTATCGGATGTCCTCCTCCGAATTCATCCGCCTGTTCGCGGACGTGCGGTTCGGCATCGCGCTCGGAATCGTCAAGGACATTACCTACGAACAACTCGGCACGCTGCTTGTGGAAGTCATGCCCGCAACGCTGACGCTTTCGGCGGAATCCACGCCGAAGACCGACGCGGCGCGTGACCGTCTGCGGGCGCAGAAGATTCAGGCGCTTCTCACCCCCGACAACTCCGGAAATGACCGCAAAGAATAAAGATTCAGAATCCATCAATTCCCGAACGAAAGGAATGATTCTATATGGCAAATCGTTTTACCAGAAAAGCACAACAGGTTCTTCAGATTGCGATGCAGGTTGCATCCGATTTGGGACACACCTATATCGGCTCCGAGCATCTGCTCCTCGCTCTGATGAGTGAGGACTCGGGTGTTGCGGCGCACTATCTCGCGGAGCGCGGCGCTTCGGCGGAACGCGTCAGGGACGCAATCGTCGAACGCTCGGGAGAGGGTTCCCCGACGGACGTTTCCGCCGCGGACCTTACCCCGCGTACCAAGCACATCATTGAAAATTCGCTGTCCGAATCCGACCGTTACGGACAGAACTATATCGGCACCGAGCATCTGCTCCTGTCGCTTCTGGAGGAACGCGACTGCGTTGCGGTTGCGATTCTGGAAGAAACCGGCGTATCGGTCGGTGACCTGCGTCAGGACCTTATCACGTTCCTGACCACGGGCGGAAGCGGAGACAGCATCGGCGGTCGCAGACCCGGATTCGGCGGCGCGTCCGCAGTCGACGGAAACGCAGGCGGCGGAAAAGGCATGGAATCCTGCCCGACGCTGAAAAACTTCGGCAGAAACCTGACCGAACTTGCAAAGTCCGGCAAGATGGACCCGATTATCGGGCGTGAGAACGAAACCGAACGGGTGATTCAGATTCTTTCCCGTCGGACCAAGAACAACCCGTGTCTGATTGGCGAACCCGGAGTCGGCAAGACCGCCGTGGTGGAGGGTCTGGCACAGCGGATTGTGGCGGGCAAGGTCCCCGAAAACCTGCGCGACAAGGTGATTGTCTCGCTTGACCTTGCGGCAATGCTCGCGGGCGCAAAATACCGCGGCGAATTCGAGGAACGCTTCAAGAGCGTGATGGACGAGGTCCGCAAGAACCCCAACATCATCCTCTTCATTGATGAAATTCACACCATCATCGGTGCGGGTGCCGCCGAGGGCGCGATTGATGCGGCGAACATCATCAAGCCGGCTCTGGCGCGTGGCGAGATGCAGGTCATCGGCGCCACGACGATTGCCGAATACCGCAAGCACATTGAAAAGGACGCGGCTCTGGAGCGCCGGTTCCAGTCCGTCATGGTCGGCGAACCGACCAAAGAGGAAGCGCTCGCAATCCTGCAGGGCTTGCGCGACAAGTACGAGGCGCACCACAAGCTGAAGATTTCGGATGAGGCGCTGGAAGCGGCGGTGAATCTCTCGGTTCGTTACATTGCCGACCGTTTCCTGCCCGACAAGGCAATCGACCTGATCGATGAAGCGGCATCGCGACTCCGTATCACGGCGCACACCTCCCCCTCCGACCTCAAGGAAATGGAGGACAAACTCCAGTCGCTATCCCATGAAAAAGAGGAAGCGATTTCGGCGCAAAACTTTGAGGCGGCGGCAAAACTGCGTGACGAGGAGCAGAAACTGAAAGCAGACTGCGATGCAAAGCGCGCGGCTTGGGAGAAATCCAACAGTTCGGCGGCGCTGACCGTCAGCGCATCCGATATTGCGGACGTTGTCACGCAGTGGACAGGCATCCCCGTCAACAAACTGCTTGAGGAGGAAAACGACAAGTTGCTGCACCTCGCCGACCTGCTCAAAGCCCGCGTCATCGGGCAGGACGAAGCCGTGGAAGCAGTTGCGAAAGCAATCCGCCGCGGCAGAATGGGGCTGAAAGACCCGCGCCGTCCGGTCGGCTCGTTCATCTTCATGGGTCCTACGGGCATCGGGAAAACCGAACTTGCAAAGGCGCTGTCCGAGGTCATGTTCGGCGATGCCTCCGCAATGATTCGGCTTGATATGTCGGAGTATATGGAAAAGCACAGCGTGTCGAAACTCATCGGGTCGCCTCCCGGATACGTCGGCTACGAGGAGGGCGGTCAACTGACCGAAAAGATTCGTCGCAAGCCCTACTCCGTGGTCCTGTTCGATGAAATCGAAAAAGCGCACCCCGACGTGTTCAACATCCTGTTGCAGGTGCTTGAGGACGGCGTTCTGACCGATTCGCAGGGTCGTCACGTGGACTTCCGCAACACGATTCTGATTATGACCTCGAATGTGGGCGCGTCCGAGATGAACGCGGCAAAAGCGCTCGGATTCACCTCCAAGCCCGAGTCCGCAACCGACGAGGAAGCCCGCCGCGAGCGGATGATGGCGGCGCTGAAGTCGACCTTCCGCCCCGAGTTCCTGAACCGGATTGACGATATCATCATCTTCAATTCGCTCAAGGAAGCGGACATCGAAAAGATTGCTTCGCTGATGCTCGCGGACGTGCAGAAGCGGATTAACGCGCTGAATATCAGCATTGATTTTGACCCCTCGGTCCCTGCCCTGCTTGCAAAAGAGGGCTTCGACGAAGCCTACGGTGCGCGTCCGTTGCGCCGTGCGGTGGTGCGCTTGGTTGAGGACCAATTCTCAACCGAGATGCTGGAGGGTAAGATTCATACCGGCGATAAAGTCCTTGCCAAAGCGGTAGACGGCAAGGTGGTATTTGAAAAGCAGTAAAACCAAAAATGCGGCGGGGCGTTTGAAAACGCCCCGCTGTTTTTTTCAAAAGAAATTTTAATTGCTTCTTTTTGAGGATTTAATTTGGCCAGAATTTTGCAATGTCTCCATCGGCGCAATGCACCGTATAAGAGCCGGTATAATCATCCCAATCATTATATTTTGAAATTGCATTCCACTGCGCCTTGGTTCCGTTAAATGTGATGCTCGTCAGGCTACTGCAACCATAGAACGCTTGATAATCAATGCTCGTCACGCCATTCGGTATCGTGATGCTTGTTAAGCCCGTGCAATTTTCAAATGCATGAGATTCGATTCTCGTCACACTATCCGGAATCGTGATGCTCGTCAAGCCAGTGCAGCCCCAGAATGCGAGATTCCCGATACTCGTTACGCTGCTCGGTATCGTGATACTTGTCAAGCCGCTACAACGGTTAAATGCACTACTACCAATACTCGTTACGCTGTTCGGTATCGTGATACTCGTCAAGCTGGTGCAACCGAAGAATGCGCTATCTCCTATGCTCGTCACATTGTTTCCTATCGTGATGCTCGTCAGGTTACTGCAACCATAGAACGCTTGATAATCAATGCTCGTTACACCTTCTGGAATCGTGATGCTCGTCAATCCGGTGCATCCGTAGAATGCGTATGGGTAGATTATGTCAATTCCACTCGGCAGTGTCAAGTTTGTTTCGTTTCCGGTATATCCAATCAGGCTTACTACCAATACTCGTTACGCTGTCCGGTATCGTGATACTCGTCAAGCCGCTACAACGGTAAAATACACGACTACCAATACTCGTTACACTGTCCGGTATCACCAAATCTGTAACAAGCGTTCCGTTCAAATACAAATTACCGGCATAAAACAAAGGATTACTCGAGTAGGTTTCAAAAGAAATCCCGCACCACTTGGCAATATCGGTAATATATACCCCTTTCAAGTTGTAGCAATAATCGAATGCGCTATAGCCAATGCTTGTTATACTATCCGGAATTGTGATACTTGTCAGATTCGGGAAGCCTTCAAACGCCGATTCCTGAATAACAGTCACCGCTTTTCCTTTATGCGATGCGGGAATCACAACCGCCGTCAAATATTTTGTCGTCCCACCGCTGACCGCATAGGTCCCATCGGGAAGCGGATAATATTCCAACCCGTCGGTTCCCTCGGATTCCGCACTTCCATCACCGCTGACCTTTCCTACTTTTACGGGATTCTCGGGGTCATCCGTATAGGTGATGTAAAGCCAACCGTCGATAATCTCGGTTTTCAGAATTCCACGCCCCGCGTCTCCTTTTTCACCGTCTTCGCCATCTTTTCCGTCTTTACCGTCTTTCCCCGCTTCGCCTTGCGCGCCGCTATCGCCCTTGTCACCTTTGTCACCTTTGTCGCCCTTTTCGCCTTTTTCGCCTTTTTCGCCGTCCTTGCCATCTTTTCCGTCCTTACCATCCTTGCCTGCCTCGCCGGCATCGCCTTGTATTCCTTGCTCGCCTTGCGGTCCGGCAGGACCCGGCACTTTGTCACAGGAAGCAAAGGCACCGCCCAATAAGAACACAGACAATAGCAACCCCAACAATCTTACCACGTTTCTTTTCATAACATTTCCCTTTCCGTTTTGTTTTTTATAGAAACAGCATAAGCCGCCCGTACGGTGTGAAAAATCACACCGTACGGGCGGCTTATGCAGGTCCCTCTGATTTTACAATTTCGCCTGTCGCATCACAACAAAAGCCTATCGCAAGGCGCAAACAGGTCGTCTGTCTGTCTGTCTGTCTGTCTGTCTGTCTGTCTGTCTGTCTGTCTGTCTGTCAAAGCATTGTACACGACCTGCGCCCTCCTGTCAATGGATTATTTGTAAACTTTTGCTTTCCGTTACGTCCAAATTATACCACACTTTTTGAACACTGTCAAGCCCCTTTCTTCAGAATTTACAAATACCCCTTTCCATTTTCCAACATAACAAATCCAATCCTCTGCAAGTCACGGAGAAAATCCGCGTTTTTTTGTTTTCCTCTTGACAAATGCGCGGGGGTGTGCTATACTGTATTTCGAACAATAACAAGTGTTATGAATGGAGGAACTATGCCTGCGAAAAAGATGATTCCACGGGAAGCAATTCTGTCCTGCGCGATGGAATTGCTGGAGTCCGACGGCTCGGAAGCCCTCAATGCGCGCACATTGGCAAAGCGGCTCGGGTGCTCCACGCAACCGATCTACCTCTCCTTTTCGGGCATGGACGAATTGCGCGCGGCTCTGGTCGCGGAATGCCGAAAGGTACAGGAGGACTACATCGCGCGCGAGCGGGAGGAAACGCTGTTCCTGCGCAATTCGCTCGGATTCATGCGCTTCGTTTACGAAAAGCCCCACCTGTTCCGCTTTGTCTACTACGAAAACCAATTTCAGAACACGCCCGCCGACCGCGCATTCATTGACGCAACGGTCGCGGGCATCATGCGCGCGGGCGGCTATTCCCGCGCGGTTGCGGAGCGCTTCTACTATGCCACGTGGTTCTTCATGTACGGCATCGCGGTTCAGATGGTCTATGGCTTCGCGTCCCCGAAATGGGATGACATCCGCGGACTGCTCCTCGACCAATTCGGGGCGCTGAAACTCTATTACAGTCACTATCGGGAGGAAACACAGCATGAATGAAAGCATTGTCGTCACCGACCTGTGCAAGGATTACCGCGAGGTGCGGGCGCTGAATCGGGTCAGCCTGACCGTTGGTCGGGGGGAATTGTTCGGACTTCTCGGGGTCAACGGCGCGGGGAAAACCACGCTGATTAAGATTCTTTCGGGGCTGGTTTCCAAAACCTCGGGAGAAGCGACCGTGGAGGGGCTTTCGGTCCCCCGCGACATGGAGAAAATCAAGGAAATTCTCTCCGTCTCGCCGCAGGAAACCGCCATCGCGCCGAACCTGACGGTGCGGGAAAACCTCCGTTTCTTCGCATCGGTCTACGGAAAGACCGATGAAGAAAACCTCCGCCGCATCATTTCGACTTTTTCTTTGGAGGAGGTACTGGACCGCCGCGCGAAAACGCTTTCGGGCGGTTGGGGGCGGCGGCTCTCCATCGCGCTTGCACTGGTCACCGAGCCGCGCGTGCTGTTTCTGGACGAACCGACACTGGGGCTTGACGTTCTGGCGCGGCGGGAGTTGTGGGACATCATCCGCGCCCTGCGGGGGAAAATCACCATCGTGCTGACCAGTCACTATCTGGAGGAAATCGAGGCGCTTTGCGACCGCGTGGCAATCCTCGCCTCGGGAAACCTGCTTGACATCGGAACCGTGGCGGGAATCAAGGAACGGACCGGCAAGGAATCGTTTGAGGACGCATTCGTTGCGACGGTAGAGAGGGGGATGCGTTGAAATGAAAAAGACCCTGATTTTTGCGAAACGGAACGCGCTGGAAACCGTGCGCGACCCGATTCTTTACATTTTCTGTCTCGGCTTCCCCGTTGCCATGCTTGCGCTGTTCCAACTGATTAACCACTACACAAACGGGATGACTCCGACCTTTGAGCCGCGCTCGCTCGTTCCCGGGGTCATGATGTTTTCGTTTACCTTTGTCATGCTGACCATGAGCCTGTTGGTTTCGCGCGACAAAAGCACCGCATTTCTGCGGCGTCTGTACGCCTCTCCCCTGAGGTCCTGTCAGTTCGTGTTGGGCTACGCCATCCCCGCCGCAGTCATCGGCATCGCGCAGGCGTTTGTCTGCGTGGGGACGGGCGCAATCCTTGCGGCAATCATCGGGGCGGACTACTTCTCCCTCGGCGCGGCGTTCCTGTTGGTCCTCTCGCAGTTGCCGGTCCTGTTCTTCTGCGTGTTCCTCGGAATTCTCTTCGGCGCGCTGATGAGCGACAAAAGCGCACCCGGGCTGACCTCGGTCTTTATCACCGCGTCGGGCATTCTCGGCGGCGCGTGGATGCCGCTTGATACCATGGGAAACTTTGAGACATTCTGTCGCTTCCTGCCGTTCTACCCAAGCGTGACGCTCGGACGCATCATCACAGGCGCGCGCCATTCCGTCAGTGACTATCAAACGATGTACGCTGCACCCTACACCTTTGACCGTACAGCAAAACTCGGATTGATTCCAATCGTCGCGTTTCTGATTGCCGCCGTTGTACTGTCGTTCGTCGTGTTCCGGTGGCAGATGAAAAAGGATAACTGAACGGCATCAAACCGGACGAAAATCACTTGCAAATCAGAAAAAAGCCCCGCTTTGCGGGGCTTTTGCCGTTTTGGTTCGGTCAGGATTTCATAATTTCGCCGTCGATGCAGTGAATGATGTAGGAGCCGGTATTGTAGTTCCAACTGCTTTCCTTTGAAACCGCATTCCACTGTGTTTGGGTTCCCTTAAGTCAAGCCGGTACAATTTTCCGCATCTATCGCGCGCCCCGCACCTCCTCCGCCTTTCCCCTTGCACCATGGAAAATTTTTTCGGGATTTTCGGAAAATCCATCCCAAAATACGGAAAATGTGCTATAATATTAGGTAGACGGGACCACACGGCTTGCGTCGGCTCCCGATTCCCCCGAGAGGAGGATGTTTTATGAAAAAAAGACATCGGATTCTGACCGTTCTGCTCACTGCCCTGTTGGTCGTTCTGCTCCCCGTTTCGCTGATTTTCGGCACCTCGGGGTCCGAACCGCCGTTCACCGGCGCGGCACTTACATACTACAATCAATTGAAAGACAAGGGCTTCCCCGCCGACTATGCCGAGGCGCTGACCCGCCTGCATCTGCTCCACCCCGCATGGGAATTCGAGCCGTTGGAGGTCGAGCGCCCGTGGAAAGATACGGTCAGTCTGGAAACGGAAAAGCCCAATACCAACCTCATCAACCCATCCGCCGAATTCCTCGCCTACCGCCACAAGACCAATTCCACCACCTACGATACGGGATTTTATCAGGCATCCAAGGACGCGGTTTCCTATTTTCTTGATCCCCGCAACTTCCTCACCGAGGGTGACATCTTCCAATTCTACACCTCCGGAACTTCAGCAACAAGTCGCAAAGACTTGGAAACGGTTCTTTCCGGTACTTTTATGGAGACCGAAACGCTTGAAAGCGGGCAGTCCTATGCCGACGCCTTGATACATATCGGCGAAGAATTTGGCATTGACCCCGTTTTCCTCGCAGTCCGTCTCCGTCAAGAGCAGGGCAGCGGAAAATCCCCCCTGTTGAGCGGAAAATGCGGCTCGCTCCTGAAGAAATACTACACCGAGCAGATTCAGACCACCGAAAACGGCAAGCCCATCAAGCCCCCCGCCAAGGGAACGCTTGACAATGAGGACCTGACCGTGCTGGACGGCTACTACAATCCGTTCAACATCAATGCGAGCGGAAACGGTATCTTTTCCGTTTATAAAAAGGCATTGGAATACGCAAAAAAAGAGGGGTGGGATACAAAAGAAAAAGCCCTGCGTGGCGGCGCGAAATTTCTGAATACCAATTATATTGCGCGCGGGCAATCCACGCTTTACCTGCAAAAATTTGACGTTTGCAACACAACGGGTAGTCTGCACCAATACATGCAAAACGTGGGCGGTGCCATGAGCGAGGGTCGCTCGTTCTTCCGCTTCTTTGCGGAAAACAATCTGACCGACCTCGGCTGTGTATTCCGCATTCCCGTCTTTTCGGGAATGCCCGCGCGCGTGTCGCAGGACCCTGCGGAGGGCAAATGCACGACTTACGCAACTGCCGCGCGCCGCTGCATCTACACCGCGTCTCTCACCTCGCCCCTCTCCAAGACCGCCGACCGTGACGCGCTCTTCGGCGACGCGCGCGTGATGCACAACAAACCGCTGACCGTTTCGGGCGCTCTGACCGGTATGACCGACGGCTACAATCTCACGTCATACGAATACGCATGGGACGGTGGCGAATGGATTTCGCTTCCCGCTTCGGACGGTTTCACGCTGACCGTTCCGCCCGAGTCGCTCCCTGCGTGGGGGGACCATCTGCTGACCGTTCGTGCGCGGTATGCCTACGACAAAAAGCACGTTGCGGTCTACACCCTTTGCGCGGTGCTGAACGTGACGGTGGTCCCGCCGCCGTCGGTGACGCTGACTCTGCGTGCGGGCAACTCTGAGCAGGTCAAAATGCGCTACGAGGGTGATGTCTACACGTTCCCGACCTGTACCGACTCCGATTTCATCGGCTATGCGGGTTCGGACGGCACGCTATACCCCTCGGGCTATGCGCTGACGCTGACCCACAGTGTCACCTACACCGCCGTGTTTCTTCCCTTTTCCTTTTCGGACGGTGCGGCGCTCTATATTGGCGCGCCTTACGGCTCCAAGTCCCATCTGCTGTTTGACGTTCCGCTTTCCGCGGGTGCGCTGGACGCGCTTCCGGATGAGGTTTACACACTCACTGCAACACTGTTCCGCGACGGCATCGGGACTCCCTGCACCGTCACGCGTGTCGACGGCGGCAATGGGAAAACCTCTGCGCTCCAAATCCGCACCCCCGACCTCTCAACCGCCGACATGCGGGACCGTTTCTCGGTCACCCTTTCGCTCTCTCTCCGCTATTCCGATAACACGGAGCGGACACTGACCGCCACGTCCTCGCAACGGACGGCTGCCCAAGTTGCAACCGCCGCACTTGCCGACGAGACCGCCGACTACACGGAAGCAGTCCGTTCATTCCTGCAAAAACTCATATCCTGATTGCTTCTCAAAGGAGGGCTTCCATTGAAAACTCTTGGCTACTACAACGGCACGATTGACGAATTGGACCGGATGCAGGTCCCGATGCTTGACCGCGCCTGCTACTTCGGCGACGGCGTTTACGACGTCACGTTCTCCCGCAATCACCACCCGTTTGAACTTGACGAGCATATTGACCGTCTGTTTCAGAGTGCCTCGCAGGTCCGAATTGTGCCGCCGATTGGGCATACCGAGTTGGCGGAGTTGGTGCGCGATCTGGTTGCGCGGGTAGACGACGGCGAGCAATGGGTCTACATGCAGTTCAGCCGCGGGACGGGATTCCGCAGTCATGCGTTCCCGAGCGAGGAGGTTCCGACCAACCTTTGGGTTATGCTCCGCCCGATGAAGATTCGTGACCTGCGTCTACCGATGCGTTGCATCACCTACCCCGACACGCGTTTCTCGCACTGCAACGTAAAGTCGCTCAACCTTTTGCCGAACGTTCTCGCTTCCGAGGCGGCGCGCGCGGCGGGTGTGGACGAGTGCATTCTGGTCCGCGACGGCATTGTGACCGAATGCGCGCACTCCAATCTCTCAATTCTGAAAAACGGGGTTCTGATTACGCACCCTGCCGACTGCCACATTTACGCGGGGACGGCTCGGAATCATCTTCTTCGCGAATGCCGCGCGCACGGAATTCCGGTTGCGGAACGCGAATACGCCCCTGCCGACCTATGGACTGCCGACGAAGTTCTGGTTTGCTCTGCGTCGGTTCTCTGTGTCCCCGTGGTGGAACTTGACGGCATGCCCCTCGGCGGCAAAGCCCCGCACACAATTCGGCTACTACAGGACGCGCTTCTGGCGGATTTTATGGCGAAAACGAAGTGATAAGACCTTGGGACTCTGTCCCAAACCCTGCTTAGGAAACTTCTTGAAAGAAGTTTCCTAAGAACCTTCAAGAACTTCAATTAAGGGGAGTTTTTACTCCTCTTTTTTGTTTGTGCAGATTCTATTGTAGCCGGTTGCCGTGCTACGAATTCCGGCTGCTCCGCGCCCAATCCCGTCCAGCGGGATTGGCAAAGCGGCTACCGCCGCTCGCTCCGCTACCGGATAGAAATGGCAGAAAAGTTACATTTGAATTGAACGGAACGACACATAGGTCGTTCCGTTTCGCTTATCAACTAACCTGAACTTTTTCTATCCGGTAGCGGAGAGAGACGATAGTCGCCCGCATTTCGCTGGCGGAATGCGGCTCGGGAGCAGCCGGAATTCGCAGCACGGAATATGGCTACACAAAAATCTGCACAACAAAAAGCAAGGGGACAAAATCCCCTTGCTTAAAGTTCTTGAAAGTCTTGAAAACTTCTTTCAAGAAGTTTTCAAGTAGGGTTCGGGGCAAAGCCCCGAGGTCTTAGGTCTTAGGTCTTAATTCGACTTCGGGATCAGTTTGCCGTTTACGAAATCCTCGGCATACTGCGCAAGGTATTTCACCTCATCGGCGAGAACGTAAAAGCCCTTGGTAACGGAGGTCGGGTCGGGCGTAGCGTTTTCGTCAGCCAGAACCTCAACCGTCAGGAGCGCCTTGCCCTCCGTGTAGCGATACATCCGAATCACGAGACTTTTCTTGTTGTTCGCGGAGTAGTTGTCGCGGTTCAGAACCGATGCCAAATCCTCCACATGGACCGTGATTTCCATGGTCGGGTCGTGATGCGCCACATAGTCTTTCAACGGCTCGCCCAACTGCTTCTCGCTCACATCTCCCTCAATTGAGGCCCATAACAACTTGGAATACAGCCTGCGGAAGTTGTCGAGCGCCGTGTACGTCTCGGTTTCAATCTTGCCGGTGTCCCCGGAGACCGAATCCTCAATCGTGTAATCAATTCGTTCGCCGTTGCAAATGACCTGTAGATTCTGCGTCCCCGCGCTGACCGTCACCTCCGTGCCGTAATCGTCGCGGTAGAAAATGTTGGTGGTCTGCGTCTTGTTCTTGTTCGTGTAGGACTCCACCTGCGTCTTGGAGAAATCAATCTGCCGCACGCTGTAGGTCTTTCCCGTTTTCGTCACCGTGTACGTTGTTCCGTCCGCGCTCAGCGTCCCCTTTTCCAAATCAATCAGCGTGCCTGTGCGAATATAGGTGCAATAACCGGTCATCGTCCCGCTCTCGTCGTATTCAATCCGCACGTTTGAGGATGCGAGTGTGTAGGTCTTTTTCGTCTTGGGGTCCGTGTACTTGTAACTTCCGTTGCTCTGCTGAACCAGTTCGCCCGTCAAAAGGCTCATCCGCGTGCGGTTCGGCAGGTCGGATTTTTCATCCTTGTCGTAGTACGCATAAGACAGCGTATTGTCCATCTCCATGTCGTACGACTTGTCACCGTATCGGATGGTCAGACGCTTCACGTACGCGATATTCTGTTGGAAGAAATACTTGTTGTACCAGTGGCTGTCCGACCACTCCAAGAACGCCAGTTGAGAATGGTCAATCTCGGCAATCATGTTGTAGGTGGACGAGTACGCGTAGTAAACGGTGTCCCCATCCTCCGTCACCTGCTTCTGACTGATGAAAATCCAGTTGTCCTCCCACTTGTCCTCCGGCGAACCGCCCGAAGCAACCTGCGGGTCATACTTGAAGCGTAGGAGATAAACATCCTTGTCCAAGTGGTATTTCGCGATGTCTTCATCCGTGGGATTCAGTACCTTGCAACCGCGGAATTCCATCTGATAAAGGCTCCCGAGCACCGAGGAAACGCTGTCATTGTCCAGCACGAAGCCGTCCTCTTTGCTTGCACCCTTCGAGTCGGTCCAGTAAGGCGAAGAGGAATAGAGCGAATCCTGCCGCTTGGCAAGATCAACATAGTCAAATGAAATGATCTTTTTGATGTTATTCAGGCTTTCTTCTTTGTTGTTCTCGTCAATCTTGCCGGCAACCGTACCGAAGAAGAAATCGTAAACCATCACGTAGGTGCTGACGGTCATCGGGTAAATCAGTGCGGGCGTGACCAGAGCCTCAACCGGCTGAAGAACGGTCTCCGCAATGGAGGAACTGACGATATAAACCGCGTCACGCCCATCCAGTTGCACATAGTAGCCGCCGCCTGAGAGAATCGCGTCACCGACCCGAACCGTATAAACCGTATCGGTCGGGTCCATGCTGCCCGGCTTTTCGCTCTTGTCATCCTGCGTTGCGCCCTGCACAATCGTGTAGACCGCAGGCGAATAGGTCAGCGTACCGTTTTCGTCGTAGCGGTCAACCAGACCGTAGGCATTCAAATCCACGCTCTCGTCCGCCTTGCGCGGGGTTTCGGGGTCTTTGAAATCCAGCTTCTGCATAGTCAGCGAGTAGCCGCAGCTGACGCACAGGCTTGCGAACAGCGTGGGGTCATACGCCGCCTTAACCAGCATGGCGTCCTCGCCCTCCCCTTTCGTGACAAACACGGTCGTGCTGTACGCTTTCTTACCGTTGACCGTCTTGCCGTTTTCTACGGAATGGCGCTCAAATTTATAGGTCCCGTATTGGTTCTTCACCTCAATGGAGTAGGTGTTGTCCTGCCCCACGCGCGGGAACATCATCACACGGCGGTTCTTGACGGTTCCGCCGAGCGACTCGCCCGAATCGGAATCGTAGTCCACAATGGCATACGTTTCATACGCCCCCGTGGAGGTGTTGAGCAGATATTGGTTTCCGCTCTTTTCGGCAACATAGACCTCATAGCGGACGTTGTCCGAATTGGATGTGTAGCCGTTTTCGGTAGTCTCCATCAACTTGCCGTCGCGGTCAAACAATTTGTAGACCCCCTCGGACTTTTTGATGGTGTATGGGTCAGAGTGACGGACGCCCTCGGCGTCGGTGTATTCGTCGGTCAGATGGTAAATCAGAACAATCTGATTGGCAATCAGAATTGCAGCCGTCAGAAGCACGATTGCCACGGCAAGTACCGCCGCCGTGAGTTTCTGCTTCCACATGACCGTCTTTTTCCGCTCTTTTCCGCTGACTTTTTCCCACTTTGCAACCAGCCGCAGGTCTTCGCTCCCCTCGATAAGGGTCCCCCCGTCAACCGGCTTGCCGCCGAGATACCAACCGCCGAACGTATAGCCGTTCCGTGTGGGGCGCGGCAGTTCTCCCAGCGGCGCGCCGACCACACCCTCGCGGCTTGCAATCGGTGCGGTTCCCCGCCCCGATTCAAATATGATATTAACAACAGATTCTTCGCTTCTCATTCCCGTTCCGCGTTTTCCTTTCTCTCATTTCAGAACTTACAACCCGCAACTCCCATCAGTGACGGAATTTCCGTCTGACGAGAACGACCGTTCCGAGCGTTGCCATCACAACCGCAGGCAGAACCGTCAGGACTGCCGTGCGTGCGACGTTGCCCGCTTTCGTATAGTAAACCGTAGCGTCACCCGAGGAAGAGGACGAGGAAGAAGAGGATTCTTTCATTTCCGCATCGTACATCGGCTTGAAGTTCAGCCCCACGGGGACCACCTCGCGCCCGATGGAACGCAATGTTTCCAGAAGCACGTCCGTATTGCCGTAGGCATTGGAGCCGAGCAACTTATTGCTGGCGAATTCAACCGAGCCGATTGCGCAGACGTAAGAGGAATCGTTGACCGTGGTATACCCTTTGCCCTCCCCGACCGTCCGGCTCTCGCGCGTCAGGGTCATCAGGCGGTAGTTTCCGAGCGTGTCAATCGGGTCTGCGGTTGCCGTGCCGTTCAGCAGCCCGTAAGCACTGGATTCGGCACCCGAACGGAACACGTCGTAGATTGCGCGGGAGTGGTTGTTGCGGTAGTAAGAACCGTAGGTGAATGCTCCCGTTCCTTTTTCGGTATCCGCCGGTTGCGGGACTGTCTCATAGGACTTGGAATAGGAGATCGGCATGGCGTTTCCGAAAACGACTTTCGGAGAGCCGCCCCGTTCCCGCATATTCTTGGTAATGCTTCCGCCGAGCGCTTCTTTCTCGTATTCGGCGATGACCGAAAGCCCGTCCGCATCCAAAGCGGTATTCGACTGCACCCGCCAGTTGCCAATCCAATCTTCATCCGCATTTCTTTGGCGGTTGAACGTAATGCCCCACTGCTCCAGATATTCCTCCAGATTGGGAAGTTCCGGCGTGTCCGCGTCAACAAAAATCATATAGGAATACGCCTTGTCAAGGAACTCGCCCAACTGGGTCAGTTCGGAAGTCGTATCCTCCGGCAACTCTGGGTCTAATTCGCCGCGGAAGTCTTTCTGCGGGTCAAAGGTCAGGAGCAGGCGACAGTTTTCGGGAATCGCGTCTTTAGTCAGGTCCAGATACTGAATTTCATAGCCCGCGTTTTCGATGACTTTCAAAAACTCGCTGTATTCGGCTCTGCCCGCCTCGGTTTCAAGTGCCTCGCCGTGGTTCACCGTAATTCCGCAAATCGGGGATTCCGCCCGCGTGACGGCAATAATCGACTGCGTGAACTTCTTTTCGGCGTTATACGCCCAAGGTTCCTCGTCACCCGAAGAGTCGGAATTATAGGTATAGTAGGTTTCGATGGAGGTAATGCGGAACTCCGAACCGCTTGCCACGATGATGTTGGACTGGTAGATGGCAGAGTAGGAGTTGGTGCGGTAACGGTCCACCGACGACGGGTTGGTCCATACGTTCGTGGTGGAAACCCTGATGCTGTCGGGGAATTTCTTCTCCAAGGACCGCGCGGTATAGTAGATATACCGCATTTTTTCGTTGCCCTTAATCAGGTCGGGGTCGGCGCAGAAGATGATGTCAACCTTGACGTCCTCCTCGCCGCTCTCCTCGCGCTTCTCATTGACCTGTCGGAAGGTGCCGTCGAGCATCTCCACGGTCTCGGCAGTCAGCGTGTACATTTTTTCGCTTGTGAGGTCAATCATCCACATTCCGAGGTTTGAAAGCACCCCGAAACCGACGTTGAGGAGTATCACCGCAACGACAACCGCCGCCGTAATTGCAACTGCGGAAATGCCGTGCCGCAATTTACCGGAATTCAATTGTTTCATATTTCAATTCCTCCCCTCATGCGCGGCGGCGCCGAACCAGAACCGTGATGCCGATCGCCGTGCAGACCACCGCAGGAATCAGTGCGAGAATCAGCGTCCACCGCCACATCTGCGCAGTCGTGATGGTACTGATACCCTTGGATTGGAACGGCTTGATGGTCAGCCCCTCGGGCGTGTTGGTCTTGCCGATGGTGGTAAACAACCGCATCATAGTGTCGGTATTGCCGTAGACCGCAGATTGCAGGAAATCCTCCGATGCAAAGTCCACCGACGCGCAAACGCCCACATAGGAGCGCCCGCCGTCCGTGTTGGACTGCTCGGTCAGCGTCATCAGCATGGAGCGGTTGACGTCAACGGGACGTCCGTTCGCCCACGCGACCGCGCCCGAACCGCTCCCGTACAGACCGTACAGCGTGCGGTTATCTTTCTTATAACTTCCGTTCCCCGCGTTGACAAATCCGTTTGCCGCGCGCAAAGCCGTTGCGTTCTTGAACACGGTCTTGCGGCTGAGTCCCTCCAGAATCTCGCCCGCGTGCCCCTCGGTCGCCGCATCCCCGTAGATGGTGTAACCGTCCGAGGTCAGCGACTGCGAAGCATTCTGCACCATATAGCGGAATCGGTTCCCGTTTGCGTCCGCCTCCGTATAAAGCGTATCCACGCCCCAATCCTGCAAAAAGGCTTCAAAATTCGGGAGCGACGGCGTACCGTCCTCCAGAAACAGCAGGAACGTATTCCCCGAATCGCTCAGGAAATCGGTCAGGATGTCGGCTTCCGAAGTTGCCGAAACGCCGTCGGAGACGGTCAGGTCGGAGTTCGGATTATAACTGACAATCAGGCGGCATCCCTCGGGAATCGATTCCTTGTAAAGGTCGATGTACCGCAAGGAGTAACCCGCATCGTCAAGCAGATAGAGCAGTTCGTAATCGTAGAACACCTCGCCGTGATTGTTGGTCAGGCAGGCGATGGGTGCATCACCGTCAATCGCGTGCAGGATGCCCGCCGCCAATTTCCGTTCGCCGTTATACGCCCAGAGGTTGGAGGTGTTGCCGTCCTCAAACACGAAAAACTCGCTGTGGTCATACACGCGATAGTAGTCCGTACCCGCAATGATGACGCTCGTGGACTTCAGCGTGGTCTTTACATTCTCCGCCGTGGCGGGGTTAAAGGTGGTGCTGTATTCCCGCACGCTGTCGGGGTCCAGCCAGATGTTGTGGCATTCGATTGCAATGCGCTCCGGAAACCGCTCCTGCAATTGCTTCGCGGTCCGGTAAACGTAGGACACGGTGTCGCTTTCGGCAACATTTTCCGCCGTGTCGCAGAAAATGACGCGCACCTGCTCGTCCTGCTTGCCGAGTGTTGCGTCAAGTAGGCGGTAGCAGGTTTCGGTAACCCGGTAATCCGCACTTCCCTTCATCGGCGTGTACCACGAATAACGCTTGGCAAGCGTGCTGAAGAGCACATTCGTCAGCACCACCACAGCGACCAGCAAAACCGTTAGCAGTACGGTCATGCCACCGTAGCGCGCGCGTCTGGAGCGGATGATTCGTTTCCTCATATATGAAAATTCCTTTCCGTGTGTTCCGTTCGGTCAGTCAACCCCAACGGCGCTTTTCATATACCCGTACCGTCAGGAACAGGAAGATAAACGCAAGCGAGACGTAGTAGAGAAGTGCGGAATAGTCAAACACCCCTTGGCTGAACGCCGAGAAGCGGCTGATGACCGACACCCAACTGATGACGAAACGAACCGCATAACTGCCGATAATCGGCTGTCCGTCGCTGTCGGTCAGCAGGTTGAACACGTTCAGAAGTACCATGACCGCAATCACGCCGACGGTGATGACCGCCGCGGAAAGTTGGTTTTCGGTCAGCGCCGAAATCAGGGTCCCCACTGCAATCAGTGCCGCGCCGAGCAGAATGACCGCGATTACGCTACCGACAATCTCGCCCGTCACGGGTCCGATGTGCGTCAGCGCGTAGTCGCTCTCCCCTGCGCGCTCCGCCGCGCCGATGACGTAAAGCGGAATGAAGTTGATGCAGGAAATGAGGATGCCGCCCACGTAGAGCGTCAGTGCCGCGAGGTATTTGCCCATGACCATCCCTGTAATCGTAACGGGCGCGGTCAGAAGCAATTGCTCGGTGCGCAGTTTCCGCTCCTCGGCAAAGAGCCGCATGGTCAGAATCGGAATCAGAATCACGAACGAGAAAATCAGATAAGTAAAGTAGGACGAGGTGCTGTAACTCGCGGAAATCAGCGTGGTGTAGCAGCAGAGCAACGCCGAAAACACGAGAAAAACACCGAGATAGATATACCCGATGGGGTTGATGAAATAGGAACGTATTTCTTTACGGTAAATGGCAAGCATAGTGTTATCTTCCTTTCTGTTCAGTCGTCATCCTCGGTATCGTGCAGAGCGGCTTCGGCTCTCTGCTTCTTGGCTTCCTCAACGAGAGACGCGCCGATTTCCTTTTCCGCCGTGTTCTTCTCCATCGCCTTTTGCTTACGGGAGACACGCTGTGCGCCGCCTCTCTGCGGGCGCTCCTCGGAGTGGTCCACAACAGAAATGAAGATGTCCTCAAGGCTCATGCCGAGCGCTTCCAGACCAATCAGCGCCCAACCGCGGTTTGCCAGTTCAAAGAACAACTTCTTACGGATGTCCACGCCGTAGTCGGATTCAATCATGTAAGTGTACGCGTCCCCGTCGCGCTCCGCAAGCGCTTCGGCGTAAGTAATGCCGGACAGCCCGCGCAGCATGGCAAGCACATCCTTTTGCGGACCGCAGATTTTCGCGTTGAAGCGGCGGGAGCGGTCGACCGCGCTTGAGATGTTCTCGGTCTTTTCGTTCGCCACAATCTTACCCTTGTTGATGATGATAATCCGGTCGCAGACCGCCTGCACCTCCTGCAAAATGTGCGTGGAGAGAATCACGGTGTGCGCCTTGCCGAGTCCGCGAATCAGGTTGCGGATTTCAATAATCTGCTTGGGGTCCAGACCAACCGTCGGCTCGTCGAAAATAATGACCTTCGGATTGCCAATCAGCGCCTGCGCAATACCGACCCGTTGGCGGTAGCCCTTGGAAAGACTGCGGATAATCCGCTTGTAAACGTCCTTAATCTTCACGGTGTCGCAAATCTCTCCGATGTGCTTGTCCCGCTCCAGTTTGCAACCTTTCAGTTCATAGTTGAAATTCAGATATTCCTCCACGGTCATATCCAGATAGAGCGGCGGTTGCTCGGGCAGGTAGCCTATCAGTTTTTTCGCACCGATGGGATTGGACAGAATGTCGATGCCGCCGATAAAGGCTTTTCCCGAGGTAGAGGACAAATATCCCGTCAGGATATTCATGGTCGTACTCTTTCCCGCGCCGTTCGGACCGAGGAATCCGACGATTTCCCCCTCCCCCACTTCAAAACTGATGTCGTCAACGGCACAGTTGGAACCGTAATTCTTCACAAGATGTTCGATTTTAATCATAAAAGCAGAGATTCCTTTCTCCCGCGCCCGTCCTGAACCGACGGTTACGGTTTTAGAATTTACACCTTATTATTGTAGCACAAAATTATGAACCCATCGTGAATACGTCAAAAAAACATCCCCGCGAGTCTGATTTTTTCGTGAATTTTTGATATTCCGCCCAAGGTTCCATCCAAAGAAAACTTTTTTTGGGATTGCTGTATAAATCCGCCGCAAACGGCAAAAATAAAACCAGCAAGACACGCGGATGTGCCGCGGAGTCCGCAATCACAGAAAGAGCAAAGGAGTTTTGATTATGTGGGAAAAGTGGAAGCAATCCAGATTATGCAGGAAGTTGAAGCAGGTACGCGTGAATCGCGCGGTCTATCTCTCGTCCATCGTCATTCTGTTGACGTTGGCGGTGGTGCTTGCCATCACGGCGGCAATGAACCGCGCCAAGAAGAACAACACCAAGGTACCGCCCGATACGACAGCCCCGATTGAGCAGCCGACCGAGCCGCAGAAGCCGACGGGAACCGACCCGCAGCCGACGCCCGACACCGTTCCGGAAATGAAACTGCCCGTGTCCGGCAAACTCACGCAGAAGCACAGCGTGGACGTTCAGGTCTTCTCTCCGACCATGAACGACTTCCGCGTCCACCTCGGCATTGACATTGCAACCGCCGAGGATGCGGAGGTGTTCGCGGCGGCGGACGGAAAGGTCAGCAAGATTTGGGAGGACCCGATGATGGGAACCTGCGTGGCAGTGACCCACAGCGGAGAGTGCGTAACGGTCTATAAAAACCTTGCAAAGGAACTTGCCGAGGGACTTGCCGAGGGAACGCAGGTCAAACAGGGACAACTTCTCGGCAAGGTTGGCGACACGGCGATGGTGGAAATTGCCGAGGAGCCGCACCTGCACATGGAAATGACCGTCAAGGGCTTGCAGGTCGACCCGCTTGACTATTTCAGCGCGGCAGTCATAGCCAGTCTGTCCGAGGACGCCTCGCACGAAGCGGGCGCGGGAGAGCAGAAATGAAAAATGGGGTCATCCGTTCGGATGACCCCGCCTTTTGTTTCGTGTATGGACTGACTTCAGATTCGGAAAATCATCGGTCAGGACTTCGCAATGTCACCGTCGGTGCAGTGGATGGTGTAGGAGCCGGTATTGGAGTCCCAAACAGAATCTTTTGAAATCGCATACCACTGCGCTTTTGTACCATTAAATGTGATGCTTGTCAAGCCCGTGCAACCGTAGAATGCAAAACTGCCGATGCTTGTCACACTGTTCGGTATCGCGATGCTCGTCAAGCCGGTGCAACCGTAGAATGCACAACCGATGCTCGTCACGCTTCCATCTGTTGGGATTATGATGTTTTGACACCCTATAATCAGCGTTTTACTATCGGTTTCAATCAAGCAATTCCCTGCCGAATGATACACAGGATTACCTTCTGCCACATGAATGCTTGTCAAACCGGTGCAACCCCAGAATGCGTCCACTCCGATGCTCGTCACGCTGTTTCCTATTGTGATGCTTGTTAAGCCGGTGCAATGCTCGAACGCGCTATTTCCGATACTCGTCACGCCGTTTCCTATCGTGATGCTTGTTAAGCCGATGCAATGCTCGAACGCGCGCTCTCCAATGCTCGTCACGCTGTCCGGTATCCTGATGCTTGTCAGGCTACTGCAGCCGGAGAATGCGCCACGGTCAATACTCGCCACGCCACTCGGTATCGTAATGCTCGCCAAACCAGTACAATCCCCGAACGCCCAACTGCCGATGCTTGTCACACTTCCATCAGTTGGAATCACGCTGTTTTTGAATCCTGCAATCAATGTTTTGCTTTCGGTTTCAATCAGGCAATTCCCAGTCCAATGATATGCAGGATTATCTTCTGCCACATGGATGCTCGTCAAGCCAGTGCATCCCCAGAATGCAACCACTCCGATGCTCGTCACGCTGTTTCCTATTGTGATGCTTGTTAAGCCGGTGCAATGCTCGAACGCGCTATTTCCGATACTCGTCACGCCGTTTCCTATCGTGATGCTTGTCAAATCGGTGCAACGGGAGAATGCCCCATCTCCGATGCTCGTCACGCTATCTGGTATCGTGATGCTCGTCAAGCCGGTGCAATAGGAGAATGCGTAATCTCCGATGCTCGCCACGCTATCTGGTATCGTGATGCTCGCCAAACCGGTGCAACGGGAGAATGCCCCATCTCCGATACTCGTCACACTGTTCGGTATCGCGATGCTCGTCAAGCCGGTGCAATAGGAGAATGCGTAATCTCCGATGCTCACCACACTGTTTGGTATCATGATGCTCGTCAAGCCGATACAACCGGAGAATGCGCTCCGCCCAATGCTCGTCACGCTGTTCGGTATCGTAATGCTCGTCAAGCCCGTGCAACCGTAGAATGCGCCTTGGTTAATCTCGACAATCCCTCTCGGCAGTGTCAAGTCGGTTTCGCTTCCGATATATCCAATCAGACTTACGATGTCTCCCTCCGTGTACAGAATATATCCGTTTGAATCGACCGACAGTTTTGAAATATATGGTTTCGTATAAACATCCTTTGCAAAGCATCCAACAAAACCGCGTTCACTGCTTCCAACAGTTATTGTTAGCGCGGATTTGTTATAAACCTCTACAAGTTTATAACACCCGCTGAACGCATATAAACCGATGCGCACCACGCTGCTTCCTATTGTAACGCTCGTCAATCCGGTGCATCCCTGAAATGCACACGCCCCGATACTCGTCACGCTATCCGGTACCGTGATGCTTATCAAGCCCGTGCAATTCTCGAATGCACGCTCTCCGATGCTCGTCACGCTTCCGTTTGTTGGAATTACGCTGCTTTTGCACCCTGCAATTAGCATTCCGCTTCCTGTTTCAATCAAGCAATTCCCAATCGAATGATATATGGGATTATCCTCTGCCACATGGATGCTCGTCAAACCGGTGCAATACTCGAATGCCCTCTCTCCAATGTTCGTCACGCCGTTTCCTATCGTGATGCTTGTCAAATCGGTGCAACGGGAGAATGCCCCATCTCCGATGCTCGTCACGCTATCTGGTATCGTGATGCTCGTCAAGCCGGTGCAATAGGAGAATGCGTAATCTCCGATGCTCGCCACGCTATTCGGTATTGTTGCGCTCGTCAAACTCGTGCAATTCCAGAATGCCAGACCGCCAATACTTGTCACACTGCCGTCTGCTGGAATTACGCTGTTTTTACAACCGGCAATCAGTGTTTTACTTTCGGTTTCAATCAGGCAATTCCCCGCCGAATGATATACAGGATTCTCTTCTGCCACATGGATGCTCGTCATACCCGTACAACCAGAAAATGCGTATTTAATATTCGTCACACTGTTCGGTATCGTGATACTCGTCAAACTGGAGCAACCGGAGAATGCGTGCCATCCGATGCTCGTCACGCTGTTCGGTATCGTGATGCTCGTCAAACCCGTACAATCGGAAAATGCACTATTTCTGATATTCGTCACTGCTTTCCCATTATATGTAGCCGGAATCACCACTTCGGTCAAATCTTTCGACTGCAAACCGGTGACCTCGTAAGTTCCATCCGAAAGCAATTCATAAATCAGCCCCTCGGTTGTCGGCTTTTCAGGTTCTTCCGGTTTTCCGGACGTTTCCTCCGGCTTTTTCGTCGCCCCCTCCGGCTTTTTCGTCGCCCCCTCCGGCTTCTTCGTTGTTTCTCCGTGGCGTTCGGTCGTTTTCGACGGTGTTTCACCCGATTCCTCGGTTTTCGGTTCCGGCGCGGGTACTTCCCGCTTATTGCAGGAAGCAAGCGCACCGCCCGCAATCAACACAGAGAAGCATAAACTCAACAGTCTTACCGCATTTCGTCTCATAGCATTTCTTTTTCCTTTCCGCTTTCATGTTTACCTGCATTATACCACGCAAAATACGCTTTGTCAACGCTTTTTCATAAAATTACCATCTGTTTCTTGCGCCTTTTTCCACGACTCCGCATAGAATATAACAACCGAAACAAAGTGAGGTATACCGAAATGAACCGTTTTTCAGAACTTCCCGCAACCGCATGGAACCCCGTTTTTGATTGCATCGGAAAGGATTGGATGCTGATTTCCGTCTCGGACGGCGTGCGGGAAAACGTCATGACGGCGTCGTGGGGCGGCGTCGGCGTGGTCTGGAACCGCCCCGTTGCGGTCTGTATGATTCGCCCCGAGCGGTTCACGTTCCCGCTCGCGGAAGCGGCATCCCGTCTCGCGCTCTCCTTTCTCCCCTCCGACCGCCGCGACGCGCTGACCTTTTGCGGCAGGGAAAGCGGGCGGGACCACCCCGACAAATTCTCGGCAGCGGGGCTGTCCGTCCTGCACGACGGAGGGGTCCCCTATCCTGCCGAAGCCGAAACGGTCCTCCTTTGCCGCAAACTCTACGCATCCTGCCTGCGCGCGGAAAATATCCTTGACCCCGATATTCCGCGCACCTGTTACCGCACGGGCGGCTTGCACCGCGTTTACGTCTGCGAAATCGAAAAAGTCCTCAAAAAAGGTTGACAAACCCCGCACGTCATGGTATAATGATAGAATCAATGTACTTTTTCAAAAAGCGAGGTTTTGTTATGCACTGGTCAGAAGAGATTGCACAAAGGATTATCGACCGTGACCCCGACAAGGAAGAATACGTCTGCGCGGCAGGCACCAGTCCGTCCGGTTCGGTCCACATCGGCAACTTTCGCGACGTTGCCACCCCCCTGTTCGTCGTCAAGGCGTTGCAGAAAAAGGGCAAAAAGGCGCGTCTGCTCCTCTCTTGGGACGATTACGACCGTTGCCGCAAAATCCCCGCCAATGTGCGCGAGGTGGTCGGCGACAGTTACGACAAATATATCGGATGTCCCTATGTGGACATCCCCGACCCTTGGGGTTGTCACAAAAGTTTCGCCGCGCACTTTGAGGACGAGTATCTGCGCGCGCTCAAGCGCTTCGGCATTGAAATCGACTGCCGCTATCAGGCGGACCTCTATCGTTCGGGAGCCTACACGAAAGACATTCTGGAAGCCCTGCAAAAGCGGAAAGAGATTTTTGAAATTCTCGATTCTTTCAAGACCAAAGACCCCGACAAGACCCCCGAGGAACTGCGGGCGGAGCATGATACGGAAAAGGAGAACTACTACCCCGTCAGCATCTTCTGCCCCGAATGCCACTCCGACTTTACCACCATCACCTCGCTCTCCGAGGACTGCACCACGGCGGAATACACCTGCCGTTGCGGGCATCACGGAACCTTTCACTTCCTCACGGATTTCAACTGCAAACTGGGTTGGAAAGTGGACTGGCCCATGCGTTGGAGGTACGAGAAAGTCGACTTTGAACCGGGCGGAAAGGACCACGCCGCTCCCACAGGCTCCTATTCCAATGCCAAACTCATTTCCAAGCAGATTTTCGGCTATGAACCGCCGATTTTCCAAGGTTACGAATTCATCGGCATCAAGGGCATGACCGGCAAAATGTCCTCCTCCTCGGGCTTGAACCTCACGCCCGATGCGCTCTTAAAACTTTATCAGCCCGAAATCATTCTCTGGCTCTACTCCAAAACCGACCCGACCAAAGCGTTTGACTTCTGCTTTGACGACGGCATTCTGCGGCAGTATTTTGAATTTGACCGCATGCTGAACGAATGCCGCGCGGGAACCGCCAACGAAGCCACGCAGGCAATCATGTACAACTGCAAAATCGAGGGGCGCGAGGTTGTGACCGTTCCCATGGGACTTCTGGTTCAACTCGGCTCCATTGTGGACTTCAATGTTCCGATGTTGGAAACCGTCTTTGCAAAAATCGGGATGCCCTACACACGCGAACAGTTTGCGGACCGTCTGGACCGCGCAAAGTTCTGGCTTGAGGAGTGCGCGCCCGAACAGGTCAACCGTCTGCGTGCCACGCGGAACTGGGCGGTCTGGAACACGCTTTCGGACGCCGAAAAGCAGACAATCCGGATGCTGTTCGAGCGGCTTCGGAACGGCAGTTACGACCTGGACAGTCTGAACACGCTCCTTTACGATATTCCGAAAGCGGTTTATCCGCAACTTGCGGACTCCAAGGAGTTGCGCAACATTCAGAGCGCGTTCTTCAAAACCGTTTACCGACTCCTGCTCGGCAAAGAGCAGGGACCGCGGCTCTATCTCTTCCTTGCCGCCATCGACCCCGCCCGTTACCTCGGGCAGTTGGACTTCTCCTACCCCGAGACCGAGGAGGAAAAGAACGCGGACAAGCCTGTCGGGGAACCGACTGCGGAAGAAGCACCGAAAGCGGCGGAGATTCGCGAACCGGACCCCGTGGAACCGGTCAAACCGCAGGTTACAATCGACGATTTCGCGAAGTTGGATTTCCGCGTGTGCAAGGTACTCAAAGCGGAAACGGTGCGCAAATCGAATGCCTGCCTCAAGTTGACACTCTTTGACGGTATTGGCGAGCGGGTGATTATGTCCTCCATCAAGGCAGAGTACAAGCCCGAGGACCTGATTGGCAAAAAGATTATTGTGATTGCGAACCTGAAACCGAGCCGCATTTGCAACGTCAACTCGCAGGGGATGTTGCTTGCGGCGACGAACAACGCCTGCGGATGCAAGGTGTTGTTTGTTGACGACGCTGTGCCGGAAGGCACGCCGATTCACTGAGGGAGGCGCGCATGGAATTGAACGTAAAACTGAAGTTGACGCGCGGTATGGATGCGCCGACCTACGCGACCGCCGGTTCTGCGGCGGTGGACCTGCGCGCGGCGCTTGATGAGGGGGCGGAAGTTGTCCTCGCCCCGGGGGCGCGTGCGCTGATTCCGACGGGACTTGCAATCTCCCCCGAAAGTTCGGACTGTGTGGCGATTATTGCGGGCAGGAGCGGACTTGGCGTGAAAAACGGCGTCAGTCTCTCCAACGGAATCGGTGTAATCGACTCCGACTATCGCGGTGAAATTCAGGTAGGGCTAATCAACCACGGGAGCGAGCCGTTCACGGTTCGCCGCGGGGACCGCATTGCACAGATGTTCTTCCTCCCTGTGGCGCACGCGTCTTTCCTCCCCGTCTCCGAACTCGACGAAACCGCGCGCGGTGCGGGCGGTTTCGGTCACACGGGGGTAAGGTAGGAAAGGAAAGACCTTGGGACTCTGTCCCAAGCCCTGCTTGAAAACTTCTTGAAATGAAGTTAAAATTGGATTGCAAGCAATCCAATTTCAAGACTTTCAAGAACTTTAACCCAATTGGATTTTGGGTTCTGTCTTTACGTTGTGCAAATTTTGGTGTAGCCATGTTCCGTGCTACGAATTCCGGCTGCTCCCGCATGAAGCGGCGGCAAACCGCATAAAACAGCCCCTTTTCGCCGTCTCCGACTGCGAAAAGGGGCATACTTTTATTTTTTATCGGGAAAAAGCGGCGGTGCTTTCCATTCCTTATAGTCAATGTCGTAAAAATGTTTATAGAATCCGAGGTCAATCTGTTTGGTTGCGGGATGCTTGCGCATCGACCCTTGGTGCTGTTGTATAATCGGATAGCATCTGCCATCCGCGTAAACCAGATGTTCCACAAGCGTCACGTCAATGGCGTCAAATGCGGCAGCCAACGTTTCGGTCACCTCAATGTCCCGCGAGGACGGCAATGCCAATCCCTCCGGATGATTATGAGCCAACACGACCGCAGACGCTTTTCGGAAAAGTGCTTTCTGCGTCATCAGCCGAATCGGCACGTTGGCGGTGTTGACCGACCCCTCCGAAACCAAAACGCAGTCAATCAGTTTCATCCGATTGTTCAACAGCAACATGAACAGACATTCATGGTCCAGCCCGATAAAAAGACGCGAGACGTAGTCCGATAACTTCTTAAACGTATCATACGTCTCCGACGGTCCAAAGTCCTCCATCGCGTAACGCTTCAGCAGTTCGGGAATCAGTTTGAGCAGGATTGCGGTCTGCGGACCGACGCCCTCACACAAAAGCAGTTCGTCAAACGATGCCTCACAGATTCCTTTGAGCGACCCGAACCGTTCCAACAGTCCGTGTGCAATCCCGTTGGTATCAACCCTCGGAATGGAATAGTACAACAACATTTCGAGAAGTTCGTGCGTTGCAAAGTTGTCAAACCCGTTTTGCAGACACCGCTCCCGCATCCGTTCTCTGTGATGCTGATGCACGGCAGTTTACCCCCTTGAATTCTCTTTTTCGTCCGACGGCAGAATCCGGTCGAGCAAATCGTCCGCATGGCGTTTGATAACGGTTGCGTAGTAGGTCACAACAATGACCTCCAACGCGCGGTTCAGCCGTTCCTCCGCGCCCGCAAACGGCTCCACATAGCCCGCGGTAACCTCTTCAATGACTTTTACGGTATCGGTCAGGGTGCCCCCGCTCTCGCTCATCATGCGGTCCAGCGCGCGGCAAATGTAATCGTACAGCATGGAATCGGAAACAATATCGTCCGACTTGTCCGCCACGTCACCGTTGACGTACTGAATCAGATACGCAATCCGGTCCAACCGCATACAGGAGCGCAACATATTGATAATCAGAATATGTGCAACCTGGTCCATATCATACCGCTTGAGGTGACTGTTTGCAACCCAACCGCGTTTGGTCCAGTTCTGAAGCGTGGACGAATCGATTCCCGAAATATCGCGAATCTGCGTCAGCATCACACCATCGGATACGAAAAATACCTTTTTCAGGAACGCCTGTCCCGTCAGCCCGTCCATATCGGACCGCTTGAGTTTGGTTCCCGGAATCAGGTCATCATAAAATTGCAGATACATAAATGCTCCTCCTGGGTTTACATTCGGTTTCTATCACTCTATTGTATTTTATCACACAATCAGCCGATTGTCAAGAGCATTTTTCTGATTTTCAGAATTTTATTTGCAAAGAGCCTCTCTGACTGTCCGCGCAATGCTGTCCGCGTCCAGTCCCGCCATGGCGAGGCAGGACTGCCCCGACTCGGCAGGATAGTCAAACGGCTTGTCCAACGCCATCGCACGCGTCGCTCTCCCCTGCATTTCGGTCGCACCGCGCATGGCATCCGAAAGGAGCATTCCCATTCCGCCCGTGCGGATTTCCTCCTCCAGAAAAACGACCGGACAGCGTTTTTTCGGCAGGCAGGCAAGCACCTGTGCCGCAACCGTTTCGTAGGGCTTAATCTGCTCCAGAAGCAGGATGCCGACCTTTATGCCCTCCTCCGCCAATCGGTCCGTTGCGGCGAGCGCCTCCTCCACAATTCTGCCGTGGGTCACGATGACCGCATCAAACGTCTCGCGCACCTCGGGGCCGCCCACGGGATAATTGTTCCGAACCGCCACATTCGCGGGGTCCGCATTGCCGTAAAACTCCCTTACGACCCGCTCCGACTCACATCCGTTCGGATAGCGGATTGCGCACGCGACATCGGCACGGAACGCTTCGTTCATCGCGTTGCGCAAAGCGGTACGGGTAATCGGCGTGTAGATACGCAATTCCGGCACCTCGGAAAGAAACGCAACGTCAAACACACCGTAATGCGTGGGACCGTCCGCACCGTTGAGTCCCGCGCGGTCCACCAGAAAGACCACAGGCAGGTGCTGGAGCGCCACGTCGTGCAGAATATTGTCATACGACCGTTGCAGGAAGGTGGAATAGATTGCCACAGCCGGACGATAACCGTTTGCGGCAAGCCCCGCGGCAAAGGTCACCGCATGCTCTTCCGCGATTCCGACGTCGAAAAAGCGTTGCGGATAGGCCGAGCGGAACTGGGTCAGTCCGGTCCCATCGGTCATGGCGGCGGTAATGGCGCAAATGCGGTCGTTTCTTGCCGCCATCCGGCAAAGTTCCTCCCCCATCGCCTCGGAAAATTTCGTGCATTCAGGCTTCGGTGCGTCGGCAGGAGACATCCCGTGAAAACGGTCGGGCGTTGCCTCTGCGGGCGCGTACCCCTTTCCCTTGCGGGTCTTGAGGTGAATGACGCAACTTTGATGCGTCTTTTTGGCATCCCGCAACAGTTTCTCCACCGCCGCTTCGTTGTTTCCGTCCACGGGACCGAGGTAATAAAGCCCGAGGCTTTCAAACAGGTTACTGCCGTACAGCGCCGCTTTCATCCCCATTTTGAAACGGAGAAGCCTGCCGTACAGCCACTTCCCTATCAGAGGGATATGACTCACAACCTGCCCGATGGCATTTTTGGTCCAGATATACCCGCTTGACGCGCGGATATGGGAAAGATTTTTTGCAAACCTGCCGATGTTCTTCGAGATGGACATCTCGTTTTCGTTCAGAATAATAATCAGATTCAGCCGCTTGCGACAGTTGTTCAGCGCCTCGTGAATCATGCCACCCGTATAGGCACCGTCCCCGACCACACAGACCGTGTACGCCTGCGACCCCGCCATGCGGTCCGCCTCGGCAAACCCGAGCGCCGCCGAAATCGAGGTGGAACTATGTCCCGTTCCGAAGCAGTCATGCTCGCTCTCACAGCGCTTCGGAAAGCCGCTCAGTCCCCCGCTTTGCCGCAAAGTGGAAAAGCGCTCTTTCCGCCCCGTCAGCAACTTGTGAATGTAACTTTGATGCCCAACGTCAAAAATTAGGTGGTCCTGCGGCGTGGAAAATACACGGTGGATTGCCAATGTCAATTCCACTGCGCCGAGATTGGATGCCAGATGCCCCCCCGTTTCGCTGACCTGCTCCACCAAAAACTCGCGGATCTCCTCCGCAAGCGCGGGCATATCCGACGCAGGCATTTTTTTCAGGTCCTCCGGACTGTTGATTTGTCCCAACAGTGGGTAGTGGTCCGACCAAAATGAATGTTCGATTCTCAACAGCCCCTTTCTTCCGTTTCCTACAGAATATTATTATAGCACACGGGACGTCTTTTGTCAACCGTGTGCCGCAAATATCGTCATTCTGCCGAGGGGGATGCGAGGGACGCGGGGGACGCGGGGGATGCGCCAAAGGGGACTTTTGAAAAAGTCCCCTCTGGACTCCCTCAAAACTTTCAACGCATTTATGGGGAGAGTGCAAACATAGTGCCACTGGCGTTTGTTGGGAGTTTGACACGGCGGAAATGGCGTATTGCGAGTTGTAACTGATTCGTTGCTATGTAACCTTTCAACCAATGCGGAACGACACATGGGTCGTTCCCAACAATGTTACATCTTTGACGGGTTACGCACTTTGCAGGGTCGTAATCCGTAGGGAACGACCCGCGTGTCGTTCCGCTTTGGTCAATAACTAACTTCCCTACCACTTCTATCCGGTAGCAGGAGCAGCCGGAATTCGTAGCACACGGAATATGGCTACATCAGAAATTGCACAACGTAAAGGAAGAGACATAAGCCCCAATGCGTTGAAGGTCTTGAGGGTCCTTAGGGGTGACAGTTGCATAGCGACTGTCAGTAGCGAAGCGTTACTTCTTCCTGAAGAAGTCCCCTAAGCAGGGTTCGGGACAGAGACCCGAGGTCTTAGGGTTCGGGACAGAGACCCGAGGTCTTCACCTCAACCTCGCTAACTTGTCCGCCGTCAGCAAATTTTCGAGCGTGTAAACCAAAAGCACCGCGTCAGCGCCGTACTCCGACGCGAGAGCGGAAACGGCGGTAAAGTCGGACCGCGTTGAGGAGAGATTCAGCAGAACCAAATCGTAGTGCTGCGCGAGAAAAGGCGCAAGACTTGACCCAAAACTGTCGCGGAGGACCAACAGACGGGGGCGTTTCTCCCCTGACTTTTGAACCGTCACCACATCGTGCGTCCCGTCCAGAAAAATCGCGTAGCCATCCCCGTTTTCCATGCGCGGGAATGAGTAGAACCCATCCAACTCCCGCCCGTCCGCCGTCACGGTAAAGTCCGCCTCGTTACCGCGATACCAGACCTCCACCGCGTCGGGAGAAACCCACTCCATCCCGCCCGCCGCCCAGAGCGTGCCGTAAAAAACGTCGGTTACCACCTCCCGACGGAATTCCTCGGGAGGCAGAATCGCAGATGCCTGCCCGAGCGCTTCCATCGCCGCACGGTAGCCCAGATATGCCCCCGCCGTGGTCCAGTGATGGTCGGTACGATAATAGAGTTCCTCCCCACCCGCGCGGAACAGGGAAATCAGGTCGGGGGCTGTAACCTTGCTCCGCAAACGGGACTGCACCGCTTCGTTCAGCGCGTCGGAAAAATCGGTCGGATAGGAGAATGACGAGGGACAGACGTCCACGTTCCGCCCCGTCAGAAGCGCAACAAACGGAACCGACAGGTTCTCCCGGGCGCGTAAAATCCCGTCACACGCCGCCGCGACCTGCGCCTGCGAAATGAAATCGACATCTCCCATAGCGCCACTCGGAGTCAGCATCCGGAATTTCCGCCGCGCAAGCCGACCGTCCGCCCCGAGCAGAATGCCGTTGTTCTCCCCTTTCCCAAGCAGAATTTCCGTCCGACCTTTCAGACCGACCCACGCGGTGCGAAACGGAAATTGGTCGGCGTAAAATGCCGCGAGACGGTCGGTATACGCCCCCGACAGTACCGATGCGGCATCCGGCTTCGGGCGCGTTTGCAACGCCCGCTTTTCCACAGCGGAAAAACTTTTTTTCGGAGTCAGCCAAAACGTGACCGCCATGCCGAACAACAGCACGCAAAACAGAATCGCACAAACCGTAACCGATTGTTTCATAAATCCGGCTCCTCTCAATTTCAAAAATTCAGATATGCGAACGGTAAAAAGGACGCGTCAAGCAGATATGCCACACACACCACAAGGAGCAAAACCGCGCCGAGTGGCATGGCGGCGGGAACACGGTAGGCAAACCGTCCCCACACGCGACGCGGCAGCGGCGTGGACCCGACCGCGGCAATTCCCAGAAGCGGCAATAACCGGAGCGCCTGCCACGACACCACCGCGGAAGTTGCACCGACCGTCCCCACCCCGAACAGCGCGCGGAAACACTGCCAGCCGCCCGACCAATCGCGGTAGGAAAACAGCAGAAAACTGAGGAGAATCAAAAACAGGGCGTAAAGATGCGCAAGCGGAGATGGCAGACGATCCAGAAAACGCCGCAGGAACAGATGTTCGCAGATGAGAATCACGCAGAAATACCCGCCCCAGAGCAGAAAATTCCACCCCGTGCCGTGCCACACTCCGGTCAGGAGCCAGACTGCCGCGAGATTGCGGCACTGAATCAGGCGCCCGCGGCGGTTGCCCCCGAGCGGAATGTACACGTAGTCGCGAAACCAACGGGAAAGCGACAGATGCCACCGCCGCCAGAAATCGGTAATGCTCCGCGCAAGGAACGGATAGTCAAAATTTTCGGGAAAGCGGAAGCCGAACATCCGTCCAATCCCGAGCGCCATATCGGTGTAACCGGAAAAATCAAAATAGAGGTGGAGCGTAAAGCAAATCAGCGTCAGCCATGCGCCGAGAACGGTCGGCTGACCGACAAGCAGGTCACGGTAGTAGCGGTAGCCCGCCGCAAGACCGTCCCCCAGCAACAGTTTTTTTCCAAGCCCACAACAGAAACGCCCCACGCCGACCCCGAACGCCATGAGCGATTCCCGCCGTCCGGTCAACTGCCCGCGCATCTCGCCCCACCGCAGGATGGGTCCCGCGCCGAGCAGAGGAAACAGCGTCCCGTAGGTTCCGAAGAGAACGGGATTCCGCTCCGCCTCCGCCCGCCCGAGACGAACGTCCGCAAGGTAGGAAATCAGAGAAAAGGTGTAAAACGAAATGCCCTGCGGCAAACCGGAAATTCGCCCGAGCGGCGCAAACTTGAACAGCAAAAGCGGCGCGGTCACGCAGGCTATACCAACCCAAAACCATGCCCGCCGCCCCGTCCGTGCATACAGTCTTGCAAACCCGTATGCCGCGAGCGCCGCCCAAAGAAGCGGCAACAGCGACGCGGGACGGTCCCATGCGCAAAAAAGCAGTCCCGCCGCAAGGAGAACAGCGTTCCGCCACCCGCGCGGGAACAGGTAGTACGCCGCGAGCGTGACAGGAAGAAACGCAAACAGAAACACGATGGAAGAAAACGTCATGCGCCCACTCCTTTCTTCTGAAATAACAGCCGATACTGTCAGTATCAACCGTTTCGCGGTGCAATATCCGAAAAAATTTAGAAAATCCCTTTACATTTGCGCCGAAATGGGGTATAATAAAGATGGGGAAACCCAAGGCAATATCTCGCAATCCGCGATTGTACCATCCGAATTGCGCGGTAGTGCCTTCAATACACACGGAGGTGGAATCATGGAAGAACGAAAAATCAAAAAATCGGTCGGCTCGTGTGACAGTTGTGTGTTTTACGACTACGACGAAGATTACGATGCCAATTTCTGCCGCGTCAATCTGGACCAGGACGAAATGACGCGCTTCCTCTCGGGGCGCACCGCCACCTGCCCATTCTACCGCTTCTATGACGAATACAAGAGCGTTCACAAACAGATATAACACTCCGAACCCAAAAAGGGCAACCGCCGATGGCGGTTGCCCTTTTTGACCTCTTTTCAGTTTTTGCGGAACCGCGCGCCGTAGGTCGCACAGGCGCGGTAGTCCTGCCCCTCGGGGTCGGAGCCGAACGCGTTCCAACACGCGGGACGGAAAACGTCACCTGCAGGAACGTTGTGCATGCAACGGGAATCCACAGAATCGAGCAGAGCGTGAGAATGTCCGCGCCGATATGCCCGTAGCAGATGGCACCGTGATTCGCGCCCCAATGGTTCATCACGTCGTAAGCCGTGCGGAACGGGCTTCCCTCCTTGCCGTCGCAACGCGGCGCAAACCACGTCGAGGGCCACGTGTAGTCGGTCCGTTTCCAGAGAATGTCGTTGACCTCCTCCGGCAGAGCGACCGTCCATCCCTCCGCCAATTGCGCAACGGGTCCCAGCCCTTTGACCATATTCAGGCGGAGGCTCCTCAAGGGACTGCCGCACGCCGAGTGCGCCGCGGCGCGCGGCGATAATCGGACGAATGCCGATTGCGGGGTGGGTTCCAATCGTTCTGTTTCTCATATTTCCGTTTCCTTTCCTGCCAAAAAGAATAGAAGAATCCAACTTAATTATAACACAAATTCTCTATCCTTTCCATAAGAATTTATTCTGGTAATAGAACGATTTTACGATTTCGGCACACAAAAAGCCCCCTCCGCAAGCGGAGGGGGTAAAAATCAGTTTGCAAGACCGGATTGCTCGATACCTTGGACAAGGAATCTCTGACAGAATGCGTACAGAACCACGAGCGGCGCGATAATCATCAAGCCGCAGGTGTTCCGGACTGCTGTGTTGTACAGGTCCTGACCCGCAAAACCGTCCAGACGCAAAGAGGCCGGAATCGTGTTGATGAGTTTGACCAACAGATTCGTGTCGGAGGTGACGAAGAACAGGTTGGTGTAGAAGTCGTCGGTCCACTGCCAGCAGAACGAGAACAGGAACACCGTAATCAGCATCGGGATAGACAGCGGGAGGATAATTTGCACGAACGTGCGGAACGTACCCGAACCGTCCATGTAAGCCGATTCCTCCAGTTCGTCCGGAATTCCGCGGAAGAACTGACGGAGCAGGAAGATATACAAACCGTTCTTGAATGCCAGACCGCCGAGCGACAGCAGAATCATCGGCACATAGGTGTTGATGAGGTTGATACCGTCTGACGTGACCGTCATGGTCACCTTAAATGCCTGTCTTGCGTTTCCGCGCACATATTCCGTGTAGGGGAACAACTTGATTTCATCGGGCAGGATGTTGATTTTCTCGAAGAACGAAGCAACCCCGGGACCGATATTCTTGATGTTGTGTCCGAACACCTCGATTCCGCCGCCCTTGAAGAACTTCACGATACCGAGAATGTCAAAGTACCGGAAGCGCATGAACATGGAAAGTTGAAGCGTCTGGTGCGGGACAATCATCGTCAGAATAACCAACAGGAAGATGATGTTTCTACCGCGGAATTTGAATTTCGCAAACCCGTAACCAATCAGCGCGCAAATCAGCGTCTGAATCACAGCGCAACTGAACGACAGGATAAAGGTATTGCGGAACGCCGACCAGTAATTCAACTCCTCGATGATAGCGCGGTAGATGTCAAGTGTGAAGTTTTTCGGAATCAGACGGACCGTCACGTCCACGAAGTCCTCCGGCGCCATAAAGGAGCCGGCAATCTTCGTGATGAACGGGTAAATGACGATGTAGGAAATTCCGATTAACAGGACCATGCGGAAAATCCAGTAGACCACCTTGGTTAAAAAGTAGAGGTTCAGGAACTTTGCTTTCAGTCTTTCTTTCAGGGGGGTCCGTTCAAAGTCTACGCGAATCCGGTTTTTGGATTCCCGTTTGACCATTGGCTTTTTTTCAATTTGAGCGTCCATTCGTTTCCCCCCTTACTCCGCTTTCCGCTGGTAGAATACAAACGCCGAAATAATCGCCGCTATTACAGATACGATGATGATAACAATCAGGAAGTAAATCCACGACATTGCAGAACTGATGACCTGTCCGTTCGACGCCGAATATTTCTTTGAAATGAATGTCATGACCACGTTGCTCTCGGTCGTAAACGAGTCGATAATCGTGTAGACCGCGTTGACGAGAATCATCGGGGTAATCATCGGAAACGTAATTTTCCAGAATGTTTCCCATGCAGTTGCACCGTCAATCTTGCAGGATTCGTAAATCGCGGGCGAAATCGACTGGAGCGATGCCAGGAAAATCAGCATCTGCACGCCCGAGCGGTTGACGATTCCGTAAATGTTGTTAATCGCCGCCGTGACGTAGTCCACGATTTCGGTACCGACTTTCATGTTGGCAAACAGCTTTTGCAGGTCCATGCTGGAGACCAGCTCGTTTGCCGTGCTGGTTCCGGTACCCGTGTCAATACCCGAGGAGTCCTCCATGTAGTCGGACAGAATGTCGCTCGCGGCAATCGACTCCATGATACCCGTTGACAGAATAACGGGAATGAAGAAGATTGCACGGAACACGCCGCGTCCCGCCATGTTCTGGTTCAGCATCACCGCCATGAACAGCGAGAAGATGATGATTGCGGGAATGTCAAACGCCAACTGCTTCAACCCTTTGACCAACGTCTGCACGAAGTCGGGGTCGACCAGAAGTGCTTCCTTGTAGTTGTCCCATCCGACGAATTCGGTGGTGTACGCGCCGCCTCCCGTACCCGTGTTGATTTTGGAAAAACTGAACACGATGGAATCCTTGACCATCGGCAGGTAAATCAGCACGAATCCAATCAGAAACGGCAGGATGAACAGCCATCCCGCGCGCGCCTTGCGGCGGTCAAGGGATGCAATTTTCTTTCTCTTCGGCGCCTTGACCGGAGCGGTCACGGGAGCCTGATTCATATCGGTTGTCATGCAATTGCACCTCCTTTTCTCAGTTTCCGCGCGGAATCATCACATATCCGCCCGCTTCAACCGTATAAACGGTTCCGAGGTAGGTCACGCGGACCGCGTAACTGTTGTAGTTAAGCAGGAACGTTTTGTACGCTTCCTTAGTCGTTCTGTCACCGTAGGTCACGGCAACCACATTGTTGTTGGTCACATGGTAACGGGCATCCTCGTCCACGGTGTCCGTTTCGGTGTTGTCCGGCGTTTCCTCGGGCAGTTTTCCCTCTTTCTTGACATCCTCAATGTCCAGAGAGACGGACAGAATCCGATTGTCACCCGTACCGATAATTTCGTCCGAGTTGGCGCGTGCAAACAGCGCTTCAAAGTTGCTTACCGCTGCACCGTCTGCCTCACGGGCGAGGTCCTTGGCATCGATGCCGCACTCGGTTTCCAGTGCGGTCTTTTTCTCCGCGAGCCATGCCACCGCTTCGTCATACTGCGTTTTTGCAATCTGATACTGCACCGAGCCGGTTCCCTTTTCGGTCGCAATCAAATCCAAAGCTTCTTTCAGTTGTGCGAGTTTCGCGTCCGCCAGACCGTATGCGCGCAAGGTACGCTCATAACTGTTCCAAGCGTTAACTGCCAAGGAACGGAAGCCCTCCAACATGGTATAACGTTTCCTATTATCATCCTTGTGGTCTGCGTTCGGATTTGCCAGTATATTCTGCAAACTCTTTTCCGCAGTATCCAGATTCCCGCTCATCAGCGAAAGGTTGGACTTCACCCGTTTCGCTTCGGTATCCACCGGTTCCAGAATTTCCGTCAGCGTTTCAATCGCGCTCCGGAGTGCAACGCTCGCTTCCGCAACCGCCGCAACCTTGTTGATTTCCGCATCACGTTCCGCTTTTTCCGCAGCCGTTTTCGCGTCCGCCAACTTCTTGTTCAGGTTTGTGAGCAGTTCGTCCATATCCAACACACGTTCGGTGCCGAATTTTTCGCCGTTGCTGCCCGTATTCCCGTAGTTCAGGAATTCATGTCCGATGATGGATTTGGTCTGAACGTCTTTCAGCAGCGCGTTGAGTTCGCTGTAGTAACTGATGACATCATCCCGCCAGATGCTGTACTGAATGGAGTAGTTCTGGCTCAGCAGTTCATCCTCTTTCAGTTCCTCGGTGTTCTGGTAGGAAAGAACGAAATACAGACCCGCGCCGTTCTCAATCGCTTTCAGCATTGCGTAGTCGGCATCGCCCTCTTTGTTCAGCGGGCTGCCCGCAAACTGCACGTAGCCATGCAGGACCGCGCCGAGGAACGGGACCGAGCAAGCCGCTTTGACGTAACGGCTCGAATCCAATTCCAGATTCAGGATGTGGTCCACATACCGCCACGTGTAAGCGTTTCCGCCCTCGGTCATCACCTTGTAGTTCTCGCTGATGGCGGAAAGTGCCTTTTGGGTAAATTCCTTGCTGTCCTCGCGGTTGTACGGGTCTTTTTCATCGAAGTCGGAGTTCAGCGCGTTTCCGAGCGAACCGACCGAGATGGTGGAAATATCGTACTTGCCGTACTTCTTCAGCAACTTCTCATAGAATTTGCTGTAGCGCGACGGCGAAATCGCGAGCGAATAGAAACTGACGTACTTCTGTTGCGTTGCGCTGTACTGTCTCTTGGAGGAGTACCGGTTATCAATGGTCTTTACCGCATCCTTTTTGAGGTTCAGCGCGTCAAAGAGCGAGTTTTGGGAGCAGTACGCGAAATCGAAATCGGGGTACAGTCCGAGTTGGCGGTTGTCATCCCTCTCATTGATGTCCTTTGCCTGCTCCAACAACTTCTTGAAGCCGGACTTTCCTCCGACCTTTCCGACCCACGAGAGCGACGACGGAATCTTGGAATACATACCGCCGTTTGCAAATCCCGTCAACTTGAAATTGATGTTGGGAACCCCTGCCTCGGCAAGTTCGTTGTACATATCATACACGTTGTCAAAGGTCGTGAACGGGGTCATCAGTTCCACGGGGATGGTTGCAATCGTCTGCTGCGTTTTCATGGCACCGAACACTTCCATGTACAGCGGAATATCCGCCGTAACGTCCGCCTCGGTCAACTCGGTCAGAACGCCCTTGTTAATCAGATAGTCGCGGTACGCGTCCGCCATGCCGAGCCACGAAGCGTCGTAATGCGTTCCTGTCTCATTGACGGCGAGTTTCTCGTCACGGAGCAACTGATACTGAATCGCGATGTTACCGGTATATTTCCGGTTGGAAACAACCGTCCAAGTATTACTGGTCGTAACCGAAATAGAGTCCGCAATATCGTACTTGTCTTTCGGCTTCGGGTTGAAATAGTTGCGTATCGTTGCGTAGTCCGAAGTGTTTCCTCCGTAGAAAGTCTCCAGTTCGCCGAGCGATTCGCCCTCTTCGACAATCGCGACGTAACCGCGCTTGTAGGAGGACTCCTCAATCACGCCGCTCAGTTCCGCTCCCTCTTTTTCCAACTTCGCCATAATCTGTTCTTTGGTCATGACGGTATTGGAAACGCGTTCGGTCAGAGTCTCACGTCGCATAATCGGCTGCTGGGTTACGGGGTCTTTCTCCCCCGAATCGACCAGTTTGGTGTAGGAGTAGGTGTAAATCGTCTCGGTTGCAACCGTTCCGTAAACGGGTGTACGGATTGCTTTCTGATAGGAACCGGTAATTTCATGGTACGCATAGTCCAGACCGTAAATCTTACTGCGAACCGTGTTTTGCTTACCCAGATTGAAATCAAAGAGCGAACCGGAACCGTCCGGGAAGAACGTGTAACCCTCATTCTTGGTGTTGCCGGCGCCCATATACGGCAGAATCGAAAGGCTCTCCAATCTGTAGGATGCCATGTTGTACTGCAAGCCGTTAATCGGAACACGGACCGACAGTCCGCGGTCATTCAGCGTATACTCCAACGCCATTTTGAAAGTCGCGTTCTCCTCTTCCTTTACCTCATAGCCGGTTTCCTCGTGGTCGGCATCCATCTGCTCATAGGTATAGTCGGAGCAGAATTTCTTAATCCAACCCTCTATTTTCGTTATCTCGGTATCCGAGACCTCCGAAGGAAACACGTAGATTGGCAGGTTCTGCCCATCGGGGTCGGTGCAGGGATACTGCTTGATGCAGTTTTCCTTTTCCACCTGCGTCAGCATTTTGGCAGGGTCTTTCTCCATATAGTAAGACTGAAACTTCTTGAACTCAAAGTCGGTGAACTCTCCGCGTTCCACTGCCTTCTGCAACGGCTCGTAAATCAGAGTCTGGTAACTCTCCACAGAAAGTTGTCTCGGAACCAGTTTCCGGACCGCTTCCCGTCCGAGGGTGTACTCCACACGAACACCGTTTTTGATTGCGGAAATCGTAACCTGATTCTGCATCGCGGCGTTGGCGAAACTGAAGAGTTTCTTACTTGAACCGGTTTTGACCTCGGTATACTCTACAATAATCTGCGACATCAACTGCTGTTCCTTGGTTCCGGTGGTATTGCCCGAAGCAGTTCCGAGCGCCCCCTCCGGCTTGAACATTGCCGATGCCTTGGAACTTGCCACGTCATACGGGTTGGAGAACAGCACATTCACGTGGTCGGTTCCGAGCGTAGCGGTCTCCACCAAGGCGACCTCACCGCTCGTCATGGTCGTGCCGTTGAAAATACGCCGGTCCACATACAACTGATAGCGGTCGTTCTCAAGCATTTTTGTCATGCTTGCGAGTTTCTCCTCGGGTGTTTTGAAAACTTCCGTCTGCATATAAATTTTGGCAAATTCCTTTTCGTCATCCGACTCACCTGCGGCGCTGACCGCCAGAGTTCCGACAAACGCAACGGAGCCGAGCATCAACACGACAGCTAAGAATGTCGAAAGAATTCTTGATTGAATTTTCATATTTTACCTCCTGTCTGTCGTTTAGACCCGATACTGAATTTCCGTTATCAGGTTTGTCACAAGGCTGACCAACTTGGAAAGCAACATACTGAACAGAAGCACGATAAAGACGATGACCGCCATTGCGACAATGGTGAAGAAAATGATGACAATGTTCTTAACCATTGTATAGTCATGCGTTACCATCGTTCCGAAGAACAACAGAATGCCCACCCAGATGAACGCAACCGTTCCGATAAACGTGATGATGGAAGCCTCACTTGACGATACCCAGTTCGACGCGACGGTCGCGGGAATAATCAGGAGCGGAAGCGGCAGGAGCGAGTAGGACGACGCAATGAAAATGTCCTTGAAACTACCCTCACCGTCAAACAGCGTGGTCAGACACCAGTTCGCCAACACGAACAGGAACAGCGGAACCACAACCGAAATCAGTTGCGTCAGAATCGTCGTCACTTTTCCGGTCGGATTCAGAACGTAGCCCTGCCCGACGCCCTGATAGAAGAACGTCAGAACCGCGATTCCGAGGAACACAAGCGACGCGCGAACCGAGCCGCGACGTTCATGCTTGAGGTCATAGAATCCGTCAAACGGATGGAAGATAACGTAAAAGCCGTAAATCAGTTCCTGACCGAACGTCTTTTTCGCGCGTCCGTCCGTCGAAACACGCTTGTTGACCTTTGCGGCGTACTGGAACCATTTGATGACGCCGATAATCACGCCGACAATCAGAACGATGACCAGCAGGAACCACTTGGACATCCACTCCTTACGGACTTCCTTATAAGCCTCACTCCAGTTCTCGGTGTCGTAAGCCACCTCGTACATTGCAAGCGCGTCCTTATAGGAACCGTTCCGGTACATCGCGTTACCGATTCCGACGTATGCGGCGTCGAAGTTGGAGTTCCGTTGCAGGACCTCTTTCCAACAGTCAATCGCTTCGTCGTAATCCAAAGAGTTCTGCGCGCTGATTGCCCGAATCAGCAAATCGCCGTACTTGGTGCGTTCGTACACCACGATGCAACCGCCGTCGTTGTTCTTATCCAACGCCAACAGCGTGTCCCCCTGATAGCAGATGGCTTCCAGTCCGGCAAGGCTTCCGAGCATGGAACCTTTGTCACCGAAAGCAAACAGCAGGTTTCCGTTGAAATCGTAGGTGTAAATCTTCTGCCGTTTTTCGTCGATGATGGACCACGTTTTCTCGGGTCCGACCGCGACGTCGGTAATCGTCGATACACCGTAGACATTGTCTGACCTGTCCGTTGAGTAGTCGATTTCACCCGCCGGCGGCCAGAAGCCGTTCCGACGCATGATTTCCTCACCCGACGGGTTGAGCAACTTCACGGGCAGATAGGTGCCCGATTTGGATTTGCCTCGGATGGCGCTCTCAACCGAAGACTCCTTGATGGAGGAGGTCGTCACGTAAACGAAACCGTCCTCGGTAATGGAAATGTTGTTGTACTCGGTGGAAATCAGTTTTGCGCTGACTTTCTTCTGCTCGTCTGTCTGGAGCTTTCTCCACAGAATTTCCCATGCGGAAATCGTAACCGCCTGCGCACCGATGAAGCCGACGAATTCACCGTCGCTGTCCATGACGATGATACCCTGATAGGTCGTCGAGGACACCACGTAGATTCTGCCGTACTGGTCAATCGCCATTGCAACAGGCTTGTAAACCGCGTCGTCATCAAACAACTGGCTCTGCGGTTGGTCAACAATCTTTTTGAATTCAAAGGTTACGCGGTCAAACACGACCAAACGGTTGTGGTCGGTGTCGCAAACCCAGATTTCTCCGTTGTCATCGTCCTTGGGATTCACCACAAACACACCCTGCGGGTTCGTGAACGAATCGGGGTTTCCCTTGTCGTTGACGAAGTCCGCGATGACGTACTCCAACTCCAGATAACGGGAGAGGACCACGATTCGGTTGTTGCCGCTGTCGGCGATGTAGACCTTTTTCTCGGAGTCGGTTACCATATCGCCGGGGCTGCTCAGTTTCAGCCGGCTATCGCTGTCTTTTTTCTCATCCGACTCGCTCTTGGCGTCCGGATAGAATTCCTCAAGCGCCGCGCGCCAGTCCGAGCCGCCCACCGTTTTGGAGGCGGAGTAAGCATCGGGAGAATAGAGCGCCTTGCCGTCGATGGAATAAGTGTAAGTCTGGTATGCGGAAGACGCCGAAACACCGACTGTAAACAGCGGGAAAATCATCACGGCGCACAGGATGAGCAATACTGCCAATTTGAGTTTTTTCATATTGCCCTCCTTTAATCTTTCATACCGCTGGTACCCATCGTCTCAATGATGTTCGACTGCGTAATGACGAACACGAGAATCGGGACCAACATCATCAGAACGGTTGCGGCTGCAGAAGCGCCCGCGCGCTTGATACCGCCCGCCGTAATCTGACCGATTGCATAGTTGAACGACTTATACTGTTCGGAATAAATGTAGATGGACGAACCTGCATTCCACAGCGTCTGGAAACTGTACACAATCAGCGTCAGCCATGCGGGCTTGACCATCGGCATTGCAATGGTCCAGTAGGTCCGGAGTTCGCTTGCGCCGTCCAGACGCGCGCTTTCCAGAACCGCGTCCGAAACGCCCGTATCCATGAACTGCTTCATCAGGTAAAGGCCCAAGGTGTAGCCCCACGCCGGCACGATGATTGCCCAGTAGGTATCAATCATATGGAAGAAACTCATCAGCATGAAACTGGTGATTGCGGTAACCGTGGAGTGGAACATCAGCGAGGTCTGAATGGTCTTGAAAATTGCCTTGCCGCCGGGGAATTTAATCTTTGCCAGTGCGTAAGCGCACATAGACGCGATGAACAGATGCCCGAACGTGCCCATGACCGATGTAAACACAGTGTTGAAGATGTAACGCGAGAACGGGACCCACGAGGTATTCATCAGACTGAACAAATCCTTGAAGTTGGTAAAGGTCGGATTCATCACATAGAATCGCGGCGGGTACATCCAGAGTTCGTCAAGCGGCTTGAGGGACTGCATGATGACGTAAGCCATCGGCAGCACCATGAAGATACCGAGCAGGGTCAGGACAACGGTAATCCCCGCATCGCCTCCGGCAGAACGCGACAGGACAACCTTATGTTTTCTGGTTCTCAGCTTTGCCATGTCATGTACCTACCTTTGAAAGAATTTTCTTGACGATCATGTTCGCCCCGATCATGATAACGAACAGGATGACCGCAATCGCGGAGGAATAACCGATTTCATACCGCTGTCCGCCGTAGTCCTCCAAATGGTGGATAATGGTATGCGCGGCGTAGTCAACCGACGGGAAGCCGCACAGTGCGGTAACCACGCCGCCGAAGCCGAACGAACCGGTAATCGACATGATAGCGCCGAACATCAACTGCGGGCGCATACTCGGCAGGGTGATATACCACAATTCCTGCCAACGGTTGCGCACGCCGTCCACCGCACCCGCCTCGTAGAGCGAGCGGTCAACGCCCTGCAACCCCGCGATAAAGGACAGGAATGCAGTACCGAGAGAGGTCCACAACGCAACCACGATACACAAAGGCATTACATAACTTGCATCCTGAAAGAATGCGATTGGTTCGCTAATCATTCCGAGTTCCAGAAGCGTTGCGTTGACCCAGCCCTGCGCGTCGGCATCGAACAGCGTACCCCAGATGAGGTAAACCTGTCCCGAAATGGACGGCGCGTAGAAAATCAGGGTAACCACCGCACGGATGCGGGGAGACAATTCATTGATGAACCATGCCACAAGGTAGGACATCAGGTAGGAGGTCGGACCGACGATTGCTGCGAAAATGAACGTATTCTTGCAGGCAATCAGGAAGATGTCGTCGGCAAAGAACAGGTTGATGTAGTTGTCGAACCAGACCCAGTTCGGAGCCTGTAACATATTGAAGTCGGTAAAACTGAAGAAGATGGACAGGATAACCGGCGCAACCGTGAACAGCGTGAAAATGATAACGTAGGGGGCAATCATCACATATGCGACCCAGTTCCGTTTCATTTCTTTCCATATCCACTGACGGTAGGTCAGGTCTTTTCTGGAAACAGCCTGATAAGCAGCCTTTTCCGTTCCCGCCGGTGCTGTTTTATTTGACATTTTGCATTCTCCTTTTCAGATTTTGAAAACATGAAAACGAATCAGTAGGAAGCCAGTGCATTTGCAATGTCACCGAGACCCGTGGAAATGAAATAAATCAACTGCTGTTCGTTCAGAGACTTGATGCTGTAACCGCCGTTCTTGCTCTCTGCAGTCTGTTTGCCGACGTTGACGTAGTAAGCGGGAACCTCTGCGGTCTTGCCGTCCGCTTTGGTAATGGTAATCGTTTCGGGCGTGCCGTAGGAATTCAGAATCGCCTTGAAAGCGGCGGACGCGTCGTTCAGTTGGTCGACCTTGCTGTTCGCAATCGCATACTTTGCGGCAAGAACTGCCGAAGAAACCGCTTCGTATCTGTCATTGCCCTCTTTGACGAACTCGGAGGTCAGATACTCCATCGCCTCAAGCACCTGGTCGGAGCGCTTCTTCGCAAGCGTCTGACCGATTTCCAGTGTTTCGAGTTTGAACTCCTCGCGCTTTCTCGTGATTTCCTTATTGATGGTCTTGATGTAACTGAGCAACTCGGAACTGGGGTCCGCGTCGTCGTTGTAAGCCGAAAGGAACGCGAAGTTGGTGTAACGGTCGATGATGTAGTACCCGGGGTAGTTCGGGATGGATGCCAGATTGTTGAACTGACGGTTAATTTCGGAGTACTCCTCGTTGGTCCAGGGCATACTTTCAAGCGCCTGCTTGTTCGCGGTGGAGTGCTTTGCGGAATCGCCGAGGATTGCAACCATTTCCTTTGCGTACTCTGCCTGACAATCTTTATCGGTGTACCACTTCATAAAGGTCCACGCGTCGGAGTAATCCTTGTTTTCTTCCTTAATCATAACCGCCGCGGTAACCGAAGAAACGGCGCAGTTGTTGATGGTCTTGTTACCGTCCGCATCGGTCGTCTCATATCCCGGCAGCGGAACGAACGTCCAGCAACCGTCAAGTTCGGTTGCAAACACCTTGAGGTGGTTGTAAAGCGAGGTGTAGTCGGAAATGATAATCGGCATCTCACCGGTACGGAACCGGTTTGCCGCGCTGTACTTGTACGGGAACGAATACTGCGTGAACATATTGCACATCGTTTCAAACGCTTTCAGACCCAGAACCGAATCCAGATTGATGCGCATTCCGTCATCCGCAAACAGCGAACCGCCCAACTGATAGAGGTGCATTTTATAGTCCGTGGTCACACCGATTTCCATGTTGTTGGATTCCAGTTTGGACTGCGCCACATAGATGTCCTCCCACGTTTTGGGAATCTCAATCTGGAGGTCGGAAAGAATATCGGTGCGGATGAACATCATCGGGAACGCCTGCGTCTCGGGAAGTCCGTAGGTGTGCATATCGCCGTCGGCATCGCTGATGGAAAGCACCGTCATTGCCGCGTTGTTGAAATTCCGGACCGTTTCCTCAAAGCCGTCGAGGTCCTCCACGTTCATCAGCGCTCCGCGGATTGCGTAGTTGATGACGTCGGTCTGTCCAAGCCCGAGGTAAACGTCGGGTCCCATCCCCGCCAGAATGGAGGGCAGAAGCGTACCGCCCGAGACCAACTTCAGGTCAACGGGAATGTTGCCGAATTCTTCGCTTGCCGTAAACTTGTTGGTACAGAGGTTCCGAATGACCTGCGATTGGTCACGACCGTAAGCCAACCAGACGTTAATCGACTCCTTGGAGTTTTCGCCGGTGTCCATCGAACCCATGCTGTTATAATCACGGAAGAAACTCATGATGAAACTGGAAACTTCGTGTCCGACGGAACGGAAGAAGTTTGCCTTTGCTTTCGGCTTCTTCACCGATGCGCCCTGAATCTGGAAATAGTCAATCTGAAGCGGCTGCGTTTTGGAGTCGGTCAGGAACGTACCGAACGAACCGACGTAGGACTTAAAGTTGTCAAGGTTTTTCGCGATTGCGTTCTCGTCGCGTCCCATCTTCTCAAGCAGTGTCTGTAACTTATCGCAGATACCCGTGTAAGAGGATGCCACACCGACCGTATCTTTCTTTAAGAAGTCGGACACGTTTCCGAGCGCCACCGACTGCTCCAGCATATCGAGCATAGTGTTCGGCAACAGGCGCGTAAAACTGTAATCGCGGTAATCGTCGGGAGACGAACCGGTCAGTTTGATGATGCTGAGGTAATCGTTGTTGAGTGCGTCCAGAATATCTTCAATCTGACGGACCAGTTCGCTCATGGAACCGAGCGCCACCTCAAAGTGCAGGGTGTAAGTCACGCCTTTTTCAAAATATAAAGGATAGGTTTCGTCCTTGTTTCCGCCCTTGGAAAGTCCCTTGACCTGCCATGCGTTGTTGTAGTCAAAGCGCAACTGCGTCGCTTCCTCGAACGGCACGCCGTCGTAGTAGCCCGCCGTGTTGCCGTACTCGGCTTTGTATGCGTCCTCGGACTCATAACCGTTCGTGTAAATCTTCAGCGTGCGGCAGACATACATACCGTCGAGGTAACTCTGTCTGAAGCGGGAGTAGATTTCATACATTCCCGAGGAGTTGACGTTGAACTGATACCGAATCCACTGTCCCGCAGTCTCCCACTTCTCGGTACCGATGGTGTTGAGCATCGTCCGGCTCGTGTCAATCGGAGACGTCAGCGCGTCGGAACGGTCCTCAACGGGATAAACGACGTTCGTGGAAGTATTGATGGTATTCTCGCCCTCAATCCGCACCACGTCCTCGCCCTCTTCCAAAGAGGCACCGCTGTTCTTCAGCCGTTCGAGATATTCCTCATAGGTAGGATTGGTGTGGCAGGCAGTCAGCGTCAGGGATTCAAACGCCACAGGCTCGTTCACGCCCGTGAGCGTCAGCGAAACGCATCCGTTCTCGTCCGGCTCCAAAGCGAACTTCAGAGGAGCGGAATAGTAACCGTCGCTGTCGTGGACGGTGTACTCCATCCACTTCGGCTGCTGCAACATGGTCGGGCGCATTTCGTTGTTCTTCGCGTCGGTCACAAAGAACCGGAGTTCGTATTTGTCAATCAACGCATTGATTGCGCTCGTGATGACGGTCGGGCGCTCCACGTTCAGCACCTTATCCGTCCCCTCGCCCGAAACGTAGGCAACCAAGCCCGCCGCTTCCATCTCGCCTTTGACCTGCGCGAGGTCGGCGTCGAGTTTCTCCTGATTTTTTCTGATTTTCTTCGACGGCTGATAGGTGGCAGTCAGCACATCACCCTTGTCGGAACGGAAAGACGCCCAGTTCTTCGGCAGGGTCAGCGACCTTACCTCACTGAACGGAATCATGCCGTTGATGTAGAATTCGCGCTCGGGAGAGGCGTTCTTATTGTCAATCGGGTAGTACGACAGCACGATGTTGTACAGCGCCTTTTCCGTAATGCCCGATGTGGAAAGGTCAATCTTCCACGTCGTGCTTCCGGTGCTCGGCGTGTAAACCGCTTTCCGACCGTCGTATTCTTTCAGGTGGACAAGGTCGCTCAGCGCATATCCCTCCGGCAGTGCCTCGGGGTTGGTGCAGACCGCTCCGTCCTTGGTCGTCAGCGTCCATGCGCCGTTCTTCACAGTCACCGTATCACCTGCGGTGTTGACGAATGTCAGGTCGTCATCTGCCGAGACCGTCACGGTCTTGTCGGTACTTTTCGCATCGGCGCAATATCGCGTCAGATACTCCTCATACGATAGCAAGTCGCGCGCGTTTTGGTAGTCGCCGATGGTTTTGTCGGTGACACTGGACGTTTCGGCACCCGCGGCAATCGCGGAGCCGCTCACAAGAAACAGAACTGCCAATGCAAAGCTGACGAATCTTGTGAATCTCTTCTTTCCCATTTGTGTTTCCTCCTGAAAAATTCATCCGGCATCCGCCGTTCCCACCGCCTGCCACGCGGAAGCAATCAGACCGTTGCGCCCGAAAATGAGAAACAGGCGCAGGGATACCTTTTTTAACTTCTATATCATATCACAAAAAAAACGCATTGTCAAGCAAAAAAATTGCGTTCCGTCACCTGCAATTCATATATCTCGCTTTTTAATTCACATTTCGGGCAATCGGAAAGCCAAAAAAGTTTACATTTCAATTTGTGACTTTTTGGCAGACATTCCATGAAAACGTTATAGTAAATATAATTTACGGCATTTTCGATTATAGAACCGGCATTTTCCGCCATTTTTGGTGATTATTTTTATCCGATTCCTCTTGACAAAACGGCAAAAACGGAATTGGTAAATTGTATTTACTCGTCCGAAAAAGAAAATTCGGTACCGAAACCATTTTGCTCGCAGGAAAGGGTTGTACATTTCGCACAAATTTCAGACCGAAATTTCTACACCCTCGCAGGTTGCACAAAAAGACCGATTTTATCCTGATTTTATACAAATATCCTTAAATTAGGAAAAAGAAAGCGGTCCGGAACTGCGAGACCGCTTTCTTTTTCGGTTATTTCAGAAATCCGTTGATGATTTCTTCCTCGGCTTCCTTTTCGGACAGCCCCAGCGTCATCAGTTTGATGAGTTGTTCCCCTGCAATCTTTCCGATTGCCGCTTCGTGAATCAGCGACGCATCCGTATGCCGCGCTTCAATCTCGGGGATTGCCGCAACCGTGGCACGGTCCATGATGATTGCATCGCATTCGGTATGTCCCGAGCAACGGTTGTTGCCCCGCACGTTGGAGAAAAATTTCTGGTGGCTGTCCTCTTTCGCCACCGACCGCGAAACGACGTGGGTTCCGCATCCCTCTCCGTCCAAATCCACCACGAAATGCGTCTCCGCCACCTGATGCCCGTGCGTCAGAATTTTTTCATGAATGACAAGCGTTGCGCCGTCCCCCAATTTTGCCGTGGTCGACCGCACGGTGGAATCAATCCCCTTGATTTGCGCCGTCTCCATCTCCATGTGGCTGTCGGTTTCCTGATAGACAATCGTCTGCGGGTTCATGACGTTGGTTCCGTTGCCGTCCCCCTCGCCGTAGTGCTTCTCGATATACTTCACCTTCGCATTCTTCCCGAGGTAGAATGTGTGAATTCCGTCGTGCCGGCTCTCCTGCGTTCCGCAATTGTGGATACCGCACCCCGCAACGATGGTCACGTCGCAGTCCTCACCGATGAAAAAGTCATTGTAAACCATGTCGTTCAGCCCCGTTTCGGAAATCAGGACCGGAATATGCACACTTTCGTTCTTGGTCCCCGGCTTGATATAAATCTCAATCCCGGGTTTGTCGGTCTTTTTGACGATGGAAATATGCTCCGAATCGTTCTTTCCGTAGAGCGAACCGTTGATGCGAAGCGAATACGCACCCATGGGAACCTCGTGAATTCCCGCGATTTCCTGCAAAAGCGACTTCTGCACGTCGGTTATCATACCGTTGCCCCCTCCTTTACGGTCAGTCTGCATCCTGCGGTCGTCCCGAGCAGTTCGGGCAGGATGTCCTCTTTCGATCCGTAAGCCGCAATCTCTCCCTTTACCACCACAATCACCTTGTCCGCAATGTCCAGAATCCGTTCCTGATGCGAAATAATCAGAATCGTCCCGCGCGTCCGCTCGTACATGGAACGGAACACCGAAATCAGGTTGTTGAAACTCCACAAATCAATCCCCGCCTCCGGTTCGTCAAACAGCGACAGTTTGGTCCCGCGTGCGTTAATCATCGCAATTTCAATCCGCTTCAACTCACCGCCCGAGAGCGACGCGTCCAATTCGCGGTCAATATAGTTTTTCGCGCAAAGTCCCACCTCGGAAAGGTAGTTGCACGCCTGCGCAACGGTAATCTTCTCTCCTGCGGCAAGCGAAATCAGGTCCTTGACCGTCAGTCCCTTGAAGCGGACGGGCTGTTGGAAAGCAAAACTGACCCCGCGGCGGGCGCGGTCGGTGATGGAAAGATCGGTGATGTCCTCGCCGTCCAGAAAGATACGCCCCGACGTCGGCTGATAAATGCCCGCTATCAACTTGGCAAGTGTGGATTTTCCGCTTCCGTTCGGTCCCGTGACCGCCACGAAACGGTCGTTGATTTTCAGATTCACATTCCGGATAATCTCTTTTCCGTCCGGAACCGTGTAAGACAAATTCTTGAGTTCAAGCATGAATTGCATCCTCTTTATTCTTGTTTAGCATTCTATTTTACCCTTTTTTCCACTCTTTTGCAAGTGCAAACCCGCCATTTATATGTTAAAAGTTTGTGAACAGAGCCGTTTTCGGAACCAAAAGGACCAAAAATATGGTATAATCTACCCGTTATTCCACCACAGAAAGGGACCATCATGAGAAATTATCCGATTCTGACCCTTACCGAGAAAGGCGCGGATTTCCTGCGCGGCGGTCACGTCTGGGTCTTTGCCGACGAGGTGACCCACGTCACCGGGACCCCCGAGGACGGTTCGCTTGCCGACGTGTACTCACCCAAGGGCAAATACCTCGGCACGGGTTTCTATAATTCCAATTCCAAAATCCGCGTCCGCGTCATCTCCAAAAACGCGAACGACCGCTTTGACACCGCTTTCTGGGAGCGCAAACTCCGTTGGGCAATCGACTACCGTCGCACGGTCATGGGTGAGCGCGATTTTGCCTGTTGCCGCCTGATTTTCGGGGAAGCCGATGCTTTTCCCGGGCTGACGGTAGACCGTTTCGGCGAGGTCCTTGTCACCGAGGTTCTCTCACTCGGGATGGAAAAGATTAAGAATGAGATTTATTCTATTCTCGTTCGCCTGCTCCGCGAGGAATTCGGACAGACGGTTACGGTTCTGTACGAGCGGAACGAAGCCCCCATCCGAAAACTGGAGGGCATGGAAACGGCAAAAGGATTTTGGAGCGGCGAGCGTCTGCGGACCGACACCGACGGGCTGACAACCATCACCGAGAACGGGATTCTTTACACCGTGGACTATATCGAGGGACAGAAGACAGGCTTTTTCCTCGACCAGAAATACAACCGCGCGGCGATCCGCCCCCTGTCGCGCGGCAAGCGGGTTCTGGACTGCTTCACGCACACCGGCTCCTTTGCGCTCAACGCGGCACAGGCGGGGGCGGAACACGTCACGGCAGTGGACATTTCGGCGGACGCATTGGCGGTTGCGCAGAAAAATGCGGCGCAAAACGGGCTTTCGGACCGCATGGACTTCGTTTGCGCCGATGTGTTCGACTATCTCTCCGCGCTCCCGCAGAACCACGGCTACGATTTCATCATCCTTGACCCGCCCGCCTTTACCAAGAGCCGCGACACCCTGCGCAACGCCATCAAGGGCTACCGCGAGATCAACCGCCGCGCCATGCAGCTGCTCCGCCGCGGCTCGTATCTCGCCACCTGCTCCTGCTCGCACTTCATGACGAATACCTACTTCTGCCAGATGCTCCACAATGCCGCCGAGGACGCAGGCGTCGGACTTCGGCAGATTGAAGCCCGTCAACAGTCCCCCGACCACCCGATTCTATGGAACGTTCCCGAGACCGACTATCTGAAATTTTATCTCTTCCAGATCGTGTAATTCAGAATCATTTTTAGTCTCATTCTTGATAAACGAGCGTTATTTACAAGAATTTTGTCGAAAAGCAAGCCGAATAATCTAAAGAAACGGATGCCGAGCGGCATCCGTTTCCTGTTGTTATTCGTTTTTGTTGTAGTTGTAAGTGAAAAGCGCATTACCGCTTAAAAAGTACAAACTTCTTTCACGCTTTTTCTTTGACCATGTAGGCGCAAAGAGAAAAGCACACTTTGCTTCGCAAAGCTGCAAAAAGAAAGCGCCGATAAGAGGGTTTCGCCGTCTGCGGACGGCGACGAGGGCTCCGCGCCCCGCCCTGCGCCGCCTCCCCAAAAAGGCGGGCGAAAACTTTCATTGCACAAAAACGTTAAGGCAAAACCGCGCAATTCGCAATCGGCGCACTCGCTCGCGCCTTTCCCGTCATACTTCACAAAAATCCTTGCCTGTAGCCGCGCTACAGCCTGCGAATTTTTGTATTGTCTGACGAAAAATCCGGCTTCGCGATTTCACCATCGGAATTGCGCGGTGTTGCCTTAAGTTATCTTACTCCTTCTTCAGCGGCAACGTATCGAACACGTTCTCGATGTCCCCCGCTCCCATCACAAGGAGCAAATCCCCGTCGCGCACGACCTCGGGCAAGCGCCGCGCGAGGTCGGCAACGTCCCCGCAGAATTCTGCCCGCGGTCCGATGGCGCGCGCTAAGTCCGCCGAAGAAACGCCGCTCTCGTTGGTCTCCCGCGCGGCATAGATTTCCGCAAAATACACCGCGTCCGCAAGGTCGAACGCGTGTGTAAACTCGTCAAACAGCCCCGCCGTGCGGCTGTAGGTATGCGGCTGATACGCGCAGAGGACCCGCTTGTACCCCAACTCCCGCGCGCCCGCAAGCGTTGCTTCAATCGCGCTCGGGTGGTGCGCGTAATCGTCATAGACAGTCGCGCCGCCGAGTTTTCCGCGGTACTCCATCCGCCGCCGGATGCCGCGGAAGTCCGCAACCGCCCGTGCAATCTCCTCGGGGTCCCGACCGCACAAATACGCAGCCGATGCCGCCGCAAGCGCATTATAGACCTGAAATTCACCCGATTGCGACAGCGCCAGACGGCAGAGTTTTTCCCCTTTATAAAGGAAATCAAACGAGCGGAAACCCGCGCGGTCGGTCACGTTCGCGGCGCGGAAGTCCGCCGTGGCGCACATTCCGAAAGTCACCGACGATTCGGGCGGCAGGTCGTGCATGGCGCGCGCCGTCTCCTCGTCGTCCGCGTTCCAGAGCGCACGCCCACCGCAGGCAAGCGCCCGCCCCGCAAAGGCGCGGAAAGACGCGCGGACCTGTTCGATGCTGTGGAAGTAGTCCACGTGGTCCATACCGACGTTGAGGATTACGGCAAGCGTGGGATTGAAATCCAGGAAAGAATCCTTGTATTCGCAGGCTTCAAAAACGAATTCCTCCCGCTTTTGCCCGATGCGGCAGGAGGTATCCCCGAATTCGACCGATTCCGCGCCGCCCATGACCGTCGGGTCCCCGCCTACCGACAGGATATGTGCAAGGAGCGCCGTCGTGGTGCTCTTGCCGTTCATGCCCGACACGCCGATGCGATGCGAAAAGCGCATCATGAGGTAGCCGAGGTAGTCCGCGCGGGAAATCAGCGGCAAGCCGCGCCGCTTTGCCTCCAGATACTCGGGATTGTCCGGCGCGATGGCAACGGTGTAGATTACCGCGTCGGCACCGTCAAGATGCTCCGCGTTATGCCCGAGAAAGACCCGCGCCCCCGCCTGCCGCAGCCGGTCAAGGCGTGTGCTCTCCGTGCGGTCCGAGCCGCTCACCTCCATTCCCTCCGCAAGCGTCAGGAGTGCCAATGCGTACATACTCACCCCACCGATACCGATGAAAAACAACCTGTGACAACGGGCAAGCAGTGGCTCCAGGCCCTCAGGTCCCAGATGCGTATTGTTCAAAGACATATTTCGTCTCCTTTCCTCGGAATGCACCGATTCATTCCAGAATATGCGCTCTTTCGCGCTTTCTCCACACGGTTTTGTGAAACCCACGTGCCGAGCGACGGGCGGATATTCACAGAAAAATCCGCGTTCCATTGAATAATTATCACAAACGTATTTTATACTATAAACATCAAAGGACCGCAAGTCCAATTTCATACGGAGGTTCACATCATGCAAATCACCGATATTAAAGTCAGAAAACTCTTCAACGAAGGTCCGATGAAGGCAATCGTATCCGTCACGTTCGATGGTCAACTCGCCGTCCACGACATCAAAGTCATCTACGCGCGGGACAAGTTCTTCATTGTGATGCCCAGCAGAAAAAATCCGGATGAAACCTATCGGGATATCGTACATCCCATCAATGCACAGTTCCGTGGGGTGTTGGAATCCGCAGTTGTTGAAGCATACGAAGCCGCACTGGCTCAGCAGGAAGCAGAGCAGGCACAGGCAGCAGCCGAGGCAAAGGAAGCCGAAGGCACCGCTACCGTCTGATCGCTCCGAAATCAAGCCGCAGATACCGCGTGTATCTGCGGCTTTTTTAGGCATTACAGCGTAATTCCCGATGGCACAATCACGAAGTCGAGTTTTTCGTCAGACGATACAAAAATCCGCAGGCTGTAGCAGAGCTACAGGCAAGGATTCTTGTGAAGTATGTCGGAAAAGGCGCGAGTGAGTGCGCCAATCGCGGATTGCGCGGTGATGCCCTTATTCAAAAACAGACCCGAACGAAAACAGAACCGTCTCCTCCGTCAGGAGCAGATGCCCGAAACTGCCGCCGTAGCCGATGCTCCCGGGATTGAACAGCGTCATCGGGCTGGAAAGCGTCCCGTCACCGACCCGCTCGCCCGCCGCAATCGTATGCAGATACGGATCATGGGTATGTCCGAACAGGACCACATCCGCGCCCAGCCGTGCCACGGCGGACTCCAACGGTCCGGTTCCGCTCTTCACGCCGTACCGCGCGCCGTGCGTAAGGAGCAGGGTATGTCCCTCGAAATGCAGAATCTGTTCCTCGGGGGCGTCCTCCCACTGCGCAGTCGCAAAGTCGCAGTTTCCGCGCACGCAGAACAGCGGGGTCGGAGCAAACATGGCGCGGTCCAACTGCCGCAGACCGTCGCCGAGAAAGATTACGCCGTCCGGACGTTGCGGCTGTCTTTCCAACGCCGCGCGGATACCGCCGGTGTGTCCGTGTGCGTCCGAAAAAATCAGGAATTCCATATCAGTCCGCTCCGTTTTCGCGCGCCAGTGCGTCAAAAGCGCGCCTGATGTCGTCAAGGGTATTCACCTGCATCAGTTGTCCTCTGACCGCCGCCGCGCCGCGCATTCCGTGTACGTACCACGCCATATGCTTCCGCGATTCGGCAATTCCGATTTTCTCTCCATGCTCCCGCACCATTGCCTCTGCGTGTCGGTAAGCGGTTGCAAGCCGTTCGGCGACGTCGGGCGGGGTATAGGGCTTTCCCTCCATGGCGCAGGTCAGTTCGCGGAAAATCCACGGGTTCCCCTGTGCGCCGCGCGCAATCATCACGCCGTCGCAACCGGTCTGCTCGCGCATTCGGAGTGCGTCTGCGGCGGAGAAGATGTCCCCGTTTCCGATAACGGGGATTCCGACCGCTTCCTTAACCCGTCGGATAATCTCCCAGTCTGCCGTTGGGGCGTACATCTGCTGTCTGGTTCTGCCGTGGACGCAGACTGCCGCCGCTCCCGCGTCCTCAACCCGTTTTGCCAATTCGACTGCGTTGATATGCTCCGCATCCCATCCCGCGCGCATTTTGACGGTGACGGGCAATCTGACGGCTTTCGTGACGGCGTGCACGATTTCCGCCGCGCGTTCGGGGTCACGCATCAGGGCGCTCCCCTCCCCGTTTCCGACAATCTTGACCATCGGGCATCCCATGTTGATGTCGATTGCGGCGGGCGGGATTTCACCGCATGCGCCGAGGTAGTCCCCGCTCTCAAGCATCGCGGCGGCGCGGGCGAGAAATTCCGGCTCTGCGCCGAACAGTTGGACTGCCATGGGGTATTCGTCCTGCATGACTGCCACCAACGGTGCGGTACGGACGCGGTTTCCCGTTGGCGCTCTGCGGCAATTCTGCTCATAACACAGCGCCTTTGCCGAGACCATTTCGCTGACTGTATACTCTGCCCCGAATTCCCTTGCGACCCGTCTGAACGGGCGGTCGCTGACCCCTGCGAGCGGTGCGAGGCAGATACCGTGCCGCAGAATGATATTGCCGATTTTCAAGCGTTTTTCCTTTCTGGGGGGAAGACCTCGGGGCACCGCCCCGAACCCTGCTTAGAAAACTTTTGAGAAAGTTTTCTAAGGACTTTCAAAACTT
>CAZVYZ010000005.1:0-66506 GCA_964630695.1 uncultured Ruminococcus sp. | reverse complement strand
CGTGCAGGACAGCAGTCGGCTCGGCGGTCTGCATGGAGCGAATCAGGTCGCTGGAATAGACGCGGTCGATTTTTCTGTCCCGCAGATATTCCGCCGTCCGCTTTGCCTGAAGATGCCCGAGCGGAGTCAGCGGAATGTCGGTCTGTCCGGCAAAAAATCCCTCCGCGTTTCCGAGGCTTTCCCCGTGCCGCACCATGATAACCCGCGTTGTTTCGTTTTTCTCCATTTTTCCGCCCGCCTTTTCCCGTTTCTGTCATATATTATACCATTCGCGCGATGATTTGTCAAGCCGCCGCACCCGAAATCGGAAATTACCATATTTTTAGGGGTTCCATTTCGGCGTAAAATCGCTATAATGATAGTACAGAGAATCCGAAAGGAGAGATTCAAATGGAACTGATTCGGATCAGCGACCGGAAACTCAAAATCATGCTGACCGCCGAGGATATGACCGCATACGACTTTGACCCCGATACCATAAGCGACAATACCGCGCAGACCGGTCACGCTTTCCGTCTGCTGCTTGCCGATATTCGCAGACAGATTGCTTTTGACACCGACAACCGCCACCTGACGGTTCAGTATTTCCCCTCCCGCGGCGGAGGATGCGAAATGTTTGTCAGCACAATCCCTGTCTGTACGGAGGGACGAAAAAAACTGTCTGCTCCTCGCGACGGCGGCGCGCTGACCGTTCGTGCCGGCCGACAGACGGTACCCGTTTTTCGCCGCGACGGTGCGTATCGCTTTGAGCGGCTTGACAATCTGCTGCGCGCCTGCCGCCGACTTTCCGACGCAGGTTACATCGGAGAAAGCACTGCATACCGCGACGACTGCGGCAGGTACTATCTGCTTCTGCTCATGGTATCCGCGTCCCCCTTTTCCGCATCCGGCGAGTTCGCCTTTCTCTCCGAATACGGCGAGGTCATGAACCCCGCACACCTGCGTGTCTGGTTTCGCGAACACGGCAACCTGATTTGCTCCTCTGCCGCCGTTCAAACCCTTGCCGCACTTGCCTAAAAGTGGGAGAAAGGCATTAGGCGTTGTCCGGACCCCACTCAGGAGGCTTCTTGAAAGAAGCCCCATGAGAACTGATATGCACCCCAAAAACTTTCACCACAGGGCGGGATTCTGTAGGGAATCCCGCCCTGTGGTGAAATTCTTGAAGGTTCTTAGGGATGACAGTTGTAAGGCAACTGTCGGTAGCGAAGCTTAAGGAGCTTCTTAAGTGGGGTGCGGGGCAACGCCCTGCGACCTTATTCTTCGGATTTACCCTCTTTCGGAGCGAGTCCGACGAGGAGGTTTTTGGCGTTGATGCCGAGGAGTTCGCGCAAAGTCCGGTGAATGGTTTTGCGGACCTCGGGGTCAAGTTTCAGGCTCTGGAGAAGCCAACGGTTTTTGGGAGACATCAGTTGCGTCAGGGTCAGCGCGTGGTCGGCAGACAGAATCTGATAGATAGCCTCGCTGAACTGCTCGCGCTGTTCGGGGCTCATGCCGCGAATCCACTCCTGCAGATTGCGGTCGGTGCGGACGCACTCACCCGAAACATTCTTCATGTGAACGAAATGATTCCCCTGTACCTCCCACGTCAGACCGTTGTGCTGAAGCACCCCTGCCTGACGGCTTTTGACAACCGTGTGATTCTTGTCGTGCTCCAGAAGCATCCCAACCACCGAGGATTGCGGAATCAGCGTCCGGATGCGCGGCTTCATGTTGAGGTACGCCTCACTTTCGGGAAGCCCGTTGGCAAACCCGGGACCATCATTGCTCCAGACCCGAACGATTCGTGATTTTGCCGCATCCCCGCAGTAGGTCGCACCGTAAACCGAAAGGTTCCCGCCCTTGCTGTGTCCCGTGACGTAAATCGGTCCCTCGGAATACTTCGCCGCCATATCCAGATAAAGCACCGCCGCCTTTTGGGACGGAATCACATCCATGAAGCTGAGGTTAAAATTCTCCTTCCAGCCGATGATGGTGTCATCGGTTCCGCGATACGCCACCACGGTCTCCCCCGTCGGCAGACAGAACGTGACCGCACAGAACTGCATTTCTTTTTGCAAATCAATCAGGTTCGTATAGGCTTTCATGCGAACGCTCCGGAACCTGCGGCAATCCCGCAGAGCACGGAACAGCTTGATAATGTCCTTCGGGATAATCAGCCCGATAGACACCTTGCGCAGATCAGGGTTCCGCGCGAAAAACGCGTTTGCCGCCGCTTGCAGGGAGACGGGGTCGGCAGAATGTTTCGGCGAGACGATTCCATCAAAATCCACATAGGAAATCAGTGAAAAAATTAGATTGTCCACCTCGTTGAGCGGGTCCGTCTCAAAGGACAGGTCCCCGCGCCACGCAACATAATCAAACAGAGTCCCCATACCGTTTTCCTCCTTTGGAACTCAACACCCGTGATACAAACGCTTGCTTTCGTACAGCGGCTCACAGGTCAGATTGATGCCCAGTTTTTTCAGCGTATGTACGTCAATCTGTGCAAGAATGACCGATGCGTGCATCTCGCAATGCCGCAGATTCTTCAACTGTTCGCGCGCCTTTGCGGCAATCGGGTCGTTTTCAGCGCAAACCGAAAGCGCAATCAGCAACTCATTCGTGTGCAGGCGCGGATTCTTGCTACCGAGAACGTGGACTTTCAAATCGGTAATCGGTCCGAGAATCTCGGGGGAAATCAAATCAATCCGGTCATCGATTCCTGCCATCACTTTCAGCGCGTTCAGAAGCGCCGCCGACGCCGCGCCGAGCAGACGGGAGGTCTTTCCCGTCACGGTTCTGCCGTCGGGCAGTTCAATTGCCGCTGCGGGCTTACCCGTTACCTCTGCCTTGCGGTTCGCCTCAACGGCAACAGCGCGGTCGGTCACGTCCAGTCCCGCGTTCTGCATAATGAGTTTGAGTTTCTCCACATCATGCGACGGCTTGGTTTCCCCGCTCTTGCGGTTCTCGCAAAGCGCGTTGTAGTAGCGGCGGATGATTTCCATATTCGCCGCCGCACGCACGGCTTCGTCGTCGTAAATGCAGGTTCCCGCCATGTTCACTCCCATATCGGTAGGCGATTTGTAGGGCGAGGTCCCGTTGATTCGCGTCAGAATGGCATTCAGAACAGGGAAAATTTCCAAGTCGCGGTTGTAATTGACCGCAGGCGTCCCGTATGCTTCCAGATGGAAATAGTCAATCATGTTCAAGTCGTTCAGGTCCGCCGTTGCCGCCTCGTAGGCAAGGTTGACGGGATGTTTGAGCGGCAGATTCCAAATCGGAAAAGTCTCGAATTTGGCATATCCCGCCTGAATCCCGCGCTTATGGTCGTGGTAAAGTTGGCTGAGGCAGGTTGCCATTTTTCCGCTCCCGGGGCCGGGGGCGGTGACCACCACGAGCGAACGGTCTGTTTCGATATAATCGTTTTTCCCAAACCCTTCATCGCTGACAATCCGCGACAAATCCGAGGGATACCCCGGGATTGTATAGTGGCGGTAGACTTTCACACCGAGCGATTGCAGTCTGCGGCGGAACTTCTCTGCGGCGGGTTGCTCCTGCCAACGGGTCAGGACCACACTGCCGACGTACAGCCCGAAATTGCGGAATGCGTCAATGAGACGAAGCACATCCAAATCATAGGTGATTCCGAGGTCTCCGCGGACCTTGTTTTTTTCGATGTCGTTTGCGTTGATGACGATTACAATCTCCGCCTGCTCTTTCAGTTGAATCAGCATGCGGATTTTACTGTCGGGTGCAAACCCCGGAAGAACGCGGGACGCATGGAAATCGTCGAACAGTTTGCCGCCGAACTCCAAATACAACTTTCCGCCGAACTGCCCGATGCGCTCACGGATATGCTGTGACTGCGTGGAAATATAAAGATCGTTATCAAATCCCTGTTTGTACATACGCTTGTCCTTTCTTTTTACAACGTCGTGCGTTCGGCGCTTTTTTTAATCAAATGTCGACAGATTCCGATTACCAGTCCAATCAATGCCGGACACAGCCATGCAAGCCCCAAGGACGCAAGCGGGACCACGTCCGCCACCGCGCTGAGAAAGCCGTCCAGATGCAGGGAAGACCGAATTCCCTGCGGCAGGGCGCAAAGTAAATCGTACAGCGCGCCAATCAGCGTCAGTCCCGTAACCCACAGATAAACCTCACGGTCATTTCCGAACCGACGTCCGAACAGCGCCAACACAATCAGCGTAATGGCAAGCGGATACAGGAACATCAGCACCGGAACCGAATAGGAAATAATCCGGTCCAATCCGAGATTGGCAAACAGAAATGAAGCAAGACTGAAAATCACAGCCCAGACGCGGTACTTCGGACCGTGCGGAAAGAGTTCCGCAAACGTTTCCGAACAACTTGTAATCAGCCCGACCGAAGTTTTCAGGCAGGCAAGCGTCACGGTGGCTGCGAGAATCAACAGCCCCGCTTTCCCGAGGTGATATTCCGCAAGTTGTGCCAATGCAATTCCCCCGTTTTCCGCGGTCGGGAACACACTGCGACTCAGCGCACCAATCAACGTCACCGCAATATAAATCAGCGCCATAAACAGGCAACTGAACACGCCCGCGCGCACGGTGGAGCCTGCAACCGCCCCCGCGTCGGTCACGCCGAGATTGCGGATTGCCTGCACCACTACAATACCGAACGCAAGACTTGCCAACGCGTCCATTGTGTTGTATCCCTCCAGAAAGCCGGTCGGGAACGGATGAAGCGCATAGTTCCCCTCGGGTGCAACCGTGGAGATTCCCGCAGTTGCGGAAGTCAGCGCCACAATGACCAGCACACCGAGAAAAATCAGGAACAGCGGGTTCAGAATCTTACCGACCCACGTCAGAATCTTCCCGGGAAAGAGCGAAAACAGGAGTGCCGCGCCGAAAAACAAAGCCGAGAAGAGGAACAGCCACAGGCGCAGGTTTGTCCCATCCGGAAGTATGGATTCGATTCCGACGGTAAACGAGGTGGTCGCGCAACGCGGAATGGCAAAAAACGGACCGATGGTCAGATACAGAAGACAGGTAAAAACCAACCCGTAGCGGCGGTCGACTTTACCGGAAAGTTCATACAATCCGGCGCTTCGGCTGATTCCGAGCGCCGCTACGCCGAGCAACGGCAAACCGACGCCCGTAATCAGGAATCCGAGGATAGCAGGCAGGACATTCGCCCCTGCCATTTGTCCCATCCGAACCGGAAAAATCAGGTTTCCCGCGCCGAAAAACAGTCCGAACAGCATGGACGCTACATAAATATACTCTTTGATGGTCAGTTTTTGTTTCATTGCGCGTGATTCTCCTTCACGGTCCACTGTCCGTCCCGCTTTGATTGAAATCCGATTCCGTAAAACGCCGTCATTGCGCGCGAAAGATGGTCGCAATCGGCACATGCGGCGGTCTCATACGCCGAGTGCATGGCAAGTTGTGCCATGCCGATGTCAACCGTGAGAAGCGGTACTTTGGTATTGGAGATGCTCCCCAAGGTCGAACCGCCCGGCTGGTCGCTCCGATTGGCGAACTGCTGAATCGGAACGCCCGCCCTGCGGCAGATTTCCGAGAACATCGCAGCGGAGGGACCGTCGGTGGTATAGTGTTGTGCGGCGTTGGTTTTGATGACCACACCGCCGCCGAGGCGCGGCGCATTCTGCGCGTCGCTCAGTTCGGGGTGGTTCGGATGTCTTGCATGACCGTTGTCCGCCGACACCATGAATCCGTTCGCAAGCAGGACCCGCTTGTCCCATCCGAATGTCTCGCAAAGGCGGTCAAGGGTGTCCGAAAGCAGAGCGGAACCTGCTCCCTGCTTGGTCGCGCTTCCCGTTTCCTCGTTGTCGGCGCTGAACCAAAGATTCAGCGAACCGGACTGCGGTTTTGCGGCGAGGAATCCGCAGAGCGTTCCGTACAGGCACATGAGGTTGTCGATGCGCGGTGCGGAGAAGAATTCGTCCGCCGCCCCCCAGATGCTCCCCGCCATGCGGTTATAGACGAAAGCGTCAAGCCCGACAAGATTCTCCTTTTCGCACCCGAGTTGCTTGGCAAGCAGGTCGGAGAGTGTGGGACTGCCGTCCGAAATCGAGTAGAGCGGGAGCATATCGACCGCAGGATTGAACGCATATCCCGAATTGACGGTTCGGTTCATGTGGATGGCAACATTCGGAATCACCATCAGGTCGCGGTCAAAGGAAAACAAATCGGCGCGATAGGTGTTGCCGTCCCGCACCACGGCACGCCCTGCCAAGGAGAGCGGACGGTCCATCCAACTTGAGAGGATCGTGCCGCCGTAGACCTCGGTGTTAAGCCGACCGTAGGTGCCGAACGCGGGCGCCTCGTAGTTGTTTTTCAGTTTGAACATCGGGGAATCGGTATGACTTGCCGAGAGCAACAGTTGCTCCGCCTCCCCTGCGGGCAGAGAAAATGCGAGAATGGTAGACTGATTCCGCGTCAGGTAGTATTTTCCCCCTGCCGTCAGGCTCCAGTTTTCTCCCTCGTGCAGGCAGTGGAATCCCGCCTGTTCCAATTGTGCCGCTGCGGTTGCGACCGCGTGAAAAGCAGTCGGACTCTTGCGGATAAACTCCAGAAGTCCCTTGACCGATTCTTGATTGGTTTCGTTCATCGTTTCGTCCTTTCCGTTCGGAGCCGTTCGCCTCAGCCCCAACGCATCAAGACAATCCCGCACGATTGCTCCGTCGGAACTGCGCGGTGTTGCCTTAAAAAATATTCTTTTTATTTTACCATATTTTCCGACCGTTTGCAATCCCTTTCGGGAAAAGTTTTCATATTATTTTCTGATAATCGTCCGAAGAGTAGCGCGTCAGCGCCCCCGTTGTTGCGGGGGCGCTGACGCGCTGCGTTTGTGTGACAATCCGTTAATTGCCGAACAGCCGCCGGCAGAATGCCGCCGTGTACGCTTCCTTGGCAGAGAAATCCATGGCACGCTCGTAAATTGCTTCGATTCTGAAATGCAGATTTGCCGCGCGTTCCAATTCCTCTACCGCGCCCGTCAGCATCACGCGACGGACCCGTTCCGCATAATTGACCGATTCCCGCACCCGTCTCATTCCGCCCGTGTCGACAAACCGCCGCATGGAAACGCTTCTGTGCGGGAACCTGCACGTCTCCTCCGGCAAAACCGCAAAGACCACCCCGCTGTCCGCAAAGAACAGTGCGTCAGTCCGCTCGGGCAGAATCGGATTGCGCGATACCCGCACCGCAAGCCGTTTTTCTGCCGCCTGCCGATAGATTTCCCGCATCAGGAGATACGCGCTCCCGTGGCAGTCCTCAATCAGGCAGATTTTCTCCGCCTGCGCGAAAAAGGTATCGAACACCACCCGCCCGCGCATTCCGATGCCGCGCATCAGAGCGGTCCGCGGTCTGAATTCGCTTCCGTTTGGCAGGTCGCGCGTCAGCCGAGCGGCAAAGCGCAGGATTGCCCGCTCGCGCAGAAACGGCGCAGTCAGTTCTTCAAGGGATTCCGTCATCCCGCCGTATCCCGCAAGATAGCGGTAGGCTCTGCGATATGCCTCCGCCTTTTCCCGATTCAGGCGGTCCAGTTCGTCCCGCTCTCCGCGTAATGCTTCCGCCGACCAGAATTCACCGAGATTCACGATCTCCTCCCGATACCCCGGGCGGCGCGGCTCGTAAACGTGCGGTGCGGTCGCATCCAGAACCGCAATGCCCTCCTCCCCCTCTTTCGTCAGAATGATTCCGTCCAACGAATCGGAGTCCGACGAGCAGTAAATCATCTCCGCCCTCCAGCCGTGCGCCGTACCCGCGTTTGCCACATCCCGCATGAAACGGCTCTTTCCGGTCCCGGGACCTCCTTTGATTGCATACAGGCGACCAATCCTGCGGTCGTCAAAAGTCTCCGAATACCGGCTCCAGAAGCCGCCCGCGCTGTTGGATGCCACGAAATACGCATCCTCTCCGTCCGAACGAATCTGCTCCTTTTCCGCCATTTGCCCCTCTCCTTTCGGTTTTTTCCATATTTTGTTATCAGAATATGCAAAGACCGCCGCTTGGTTCTAATCTTTTTTTCCATCTCATATATTGCAGTAGGAAAAGGGGGTGGACGGATGCAGATTATTCAGTCGGAGACCCGACGCAACCCGCTCCCGTCGGCGGTTACGGCTGTCCTGCCGCCCGCGCTGACGGAAGCGTTAAGACGTCTTTCCCTTGCCGATACGCCTGAGGAATTGCGCCTGCACGCGGAGCGGGAAGCGACCGTCACGAGCGCGGGACGGAATCTCTCCACAGGCGTGACGCTGACCCGTGACGACATGCAGAATCTGCTTCTGCGGGTCTGCGGCGGTTCGCTTTATGCCTACCGCGACACCATCAGCCAAGGCTACGTTGCCATGCCGGACGGCGTGCGTGTCGGTGTGGTGGGAAGCGCGGCGGTTGAGAACGGACAGGTCATCGGCGTGTCCGAGGTTACCGGGCTGATGTTCCGTCTGCCGCACAGGATACGGGTCAACGCCACCCCCGTTATCGACCTGTTGCGCCACGGAAAACTGCTTGACGGAATTCTCATTTACGCTCCGCCCGGGGTCGGTAAAACCACCCTTTTGCGTGCAGTAACACGCGAAGCGGCACGGGAATGGCGGACGGTTGCGGTGGATACCCGCGGCGAACTTGCGCCGAATCTTGACGGGGGCGATTTGCGGCTCGACATCCTGTCAGGCTACCCGCGCGACGTGGGACTGGAGATTGCGGTGCGGTGTATGGCTGCTCAGGTTGCAGTCTGCGATGAAATCGGCGGTGCCCGGGATGCCCGCGCGGTTCTTTCCGCCGCCAATCACGGAGTCCCGCTGATTGCAACGGCGCACGCCGATTCGGTTACGGGGCTATTGCGTCGCGCAGACATCCGCACGCTCCACCGCGCGGGGGTATTCGGCGCTTATGTCGGAATCACGCGCGCGCACGGAAGCGGATTCTCCTACCGTATCACGATGCGGGAGGAGGTTCCCGAAAACAATGCTTAAATTCATCGGCTGTCTCCTGATTCTCGCGGCGGGCAGCGGCGCGGCGGTGCTGTCTGTTCGGACCGAACGGAGGCGATTGGAGGTTCTGGACGCTTGGATTGACCTGATTGCTTATGTCCGTTCGCGCATTGACTGCTTCCTGATGCCGCAGGACGCCATTCTCGCCTCCTGTGACCGCGGGCTGATTCTGCGTTGCGGGGGGACCTTCCCCTGCACCGATTTCTCCGCCCTTGCCCGTGAGGCAGTAAAGTATCTCACTCCGGAAAGCCGGCGGCAAATCGGCGCCTTTGCGGACGGAATCGGCAGCGGGTATCGGGAGGAACAGGTGCGCGCGTGCGATTACTATATCGACGCGTTGCGTGAAATCCGAAAAAAGCAGGCAGAGGCGCTCCCTGCAAGGATACGGGTACGGGTTGCACTTTGCCTGACGGCGGCGCTCGGCGCGGCGATTCTGTTATGGTAGAAAGGAATGCGAAAAGCATGGATATTTCCCTCATTATCAAGGTTGCGGGCGTCGGGATTCTCGCGGCAATCGCCTCCCAGATTTTAAGCAAGACCGGACGGGATGAGCAGGCGATGTTCGTCACCATTGCGGGAATGATTGTGGTTCTGATGCTTCTGGTGAGTCAGATTCGCGAACTGTTCGACTTGGTTCGCTCGGTATTCGGGGTATGACGCCGCATGGATACGGTCCGAATCTGCCTGTTCGCCGTGGCGGGCGTAACGCTCGCGATTCTGTTGCGGCAATGGCGGGGCGAATTTGTTCCGCTCCTGCGGTTGGCACTTACCGTGGTGTTTGCAGGCACGGTGATTGCGATGTCCGCGCCTCTTGTTTCCTACATCAAAACATTGACCGAGGAAGCGGGGGTCCCGGGATATGCGGAATTTCTGCTCAAGGCGCTCGGAATCACGGTGCTGACCCAGTGTTGCGCGGAACTCTGCCGCGAAAGCGGCGAGAGCGGCGTGGCAAACGGCGTGGAACTGGCGGGAAAGGTCGAAATTCTGCTTCTGGCGCTCCCGCTGATTGCCGAAATCCTTTCCACCGCGCGCGAATTGCTTTCGCTTGCGTCCTAATGCTTCTGCTCCTGTTTCTGCTTCCCGTTTCCGCCGAGGACCCCGAATCCGAGAGCAGCATCGGCGACCGCGTACCGTCGGAATACGGGGATTTTCTGGACGCAATTCCCGAGGACATCCGCGGGTATCTGCCCGAGGAACTGTTTTCCTCCGACAGCGGAACGCTTGCCGACGGCACGGGGAAACTGAGCGATTTTTCCTACCTTTTGGAGACGGTTCTGCGCGCCGTCGGGTTGCGCCTTGGGGACTGCCTGCGTCTGCTGGCGCAGATTACGGGGCTTCTGCTCCTCTCGGCGGTCGCATCGGCTCTGCGGGACTCCATGCGGAGCGAATCGGTCGGGCGGGCATTCTCCTTTTGCTCCACGCTCGCAATTCTCATGGCGCTTCTCTCGGGCGGATACACGACCGTGCGGGTTGCGGTGGATTATTTCTCCACGCTCGGAAAAATGACCTCCGCCGCCATTCCCCTGCTCGCCACGCTCTACGCAATGGGCGGAAACGTTACCGCCGCCGCGTCGGGCGCCGCAGGGCTGACAGTCTATCTGACCCTGACCGAAGAATTGGTCGGAAAAACCATCGTGCCGTTTGCGGGCATCTGCCTTGCATTTGCGGCGATGGAGGCGGTTGATTCCAATATGCGGCTCGGAACGCTCGCGGCAACGGTCAAAAAGCAATATACCACTCTGCTCGCCTTTCTCATGACCCTCTTGCTTGCCATGCTCGGCGCGCAGACCACGCTCGGCGCGCGCGCCGACACGCTTGCCATGAGAGGTGCAAAATTCGCGGCGGGGAATCTCATCCCCGTCGTCGGCGGTTCGGTTTCGGAACTGCTCCGGACGGTCAGTGCGGGCGTGGGATACCTGCGCGGGACGGTCGGCATATCCGGCGTTCTTCTGCTGTTGCTCACGCTCCTGCCCGTGCTTGCGGAACTGCTTCTTTATCGGTTGGTCTGGCAACTCGGTGCATCGGTTGCCGACCTTGTCGGATGCCCGTCCGAAAAAAAACTGCTCGACGAAATCGCGTCTCTTTGCGGTTATCTTGCGGCGGCAGTCAGCATCTGCTCATCGGTCTTTATACTGGCGCTGACGCTTTTGGCACACTGCGCCTCGGCAATCGGATAGGAGGCGCTGTTATGACGGCTTATCTGCTGACCCTGTTCGGCTCTGCGCTCGCCGTGGCATTGGTCGACCTCTTGGTCCCCGAGCGCGGCAGAAAGACCGTGCGGCTCATTTCGGCACTCTTTCTGCTTTGCGTGCTTTCCGCGCCGCTTCCCCGTGCATTTCGCGCGGTCCGCGACTACACGCTTCCCGACACAATGCAGGACGCGCGCGAAGAATATACGCAGAAAATGAAACAGGCAATGGAATCTGCCTCCCGTACCTATTTTGCAAAGACACTGACCGAACTGATTACGGAGCAATTCGCGCTTGCGGACGGTTCGGCTCGGTGCGAAATCGAATGGGAGGCAGACAACGGAACCGTGCCGAAAAAAATCACGGTCATCCTGTCCGGCTCCGCAATCTGGCGCGACCCCGAGAAGATTGAGCAATTTGTCAAAGACCTGATTGACTGTGAATGCGTCACAGCGATTGAATAGGAGGGTGTGATGTTCGGTTTTGGAAAAAACGGTGAGAACGGAGAGGGCGGAAAAGGCTCCGCGTGGCGGGTCTGGCTGATTCCCGTCGGCGCGCTGTGCGGAATTCTTCTGTTGGTATTCGGAAGCGGACTCGGAAGCAAAAAACAAGCGACCGACACCCCCGCGGAAACGGTCAACGCGGAAGAAGAACTAGCCGATTACCGCAAGGCATTGGAGCGGGACATCCGCACCCTCTGTGAATCGGTGGACGGCGTGGGCAACGTCACGGTCGCGCTGACGCTCTCGGGCGGCTTCTCCGACGTTTACGCGACCGAGGCGGCACGGAACGGCGGCGAACAGTACGTCATCGTCGGCAGCGGCTCGAATGCCTCGGCGCTGCGGCTTTCCCGCAACGCGCCCGAAATCGTCGGAATCGGAATCGTTTGCCGCGGCGGCATGAATTCCGCAGTCCGTCAGGAACTGACCTCGCTTCTTTCCGCGGCATATCACGTTCCGTCCAATCGGATTTATATTACGGAAGCGAAAAAAACAGGCACATAATGCCTGCCCGCCGCATATTCTGTATCTTCACCGCATAGAATGAATTGAAAAACATTTTCGAGGAGGAAATCGAAATGAAAAACAAAAATTACGCACTCAGCCCCACCGCAGAAAGCGCTTCCGTCCCACGCAAAAAAGAGGGCAAGTTCCACCTGTTCATCATGAAAATCGGCAAGCGGAACCTCATCATCACCGCGTCGGTCCTTCTCATCGGCGTTGCGGTTCTTCTGAACTGGGTCCTCTTCTCGGGCGCCAAGACAGGTAAGGACGGCTACAAGGGTTACGACAAACCCAACGACAGCCAGGAAGAGCAGAAGAACGACAACACTCCGACCGACCAGACCGGAACTTACTTCTCCGCAACGCAGGTCAGCCGTCAGAGAGCCAGAGACGAAGCGCTTGAGGTTCTGCAATCGGTTGTCGACAACAAGGAATCGAGCGAAACGGTAAAAACAGAAGCGCTTGCCGGCATCGCCGCGATTGCGGATGAAATTCAAAAGGAAGCAAATATCGAGTCCCTGATTACCGCAAAGGGCTTTGAGCAGTGCGTGGCGGTCCTCTCGGGCGAAAAAGTACAAATCGTAGTCAAGGCAGAGGAATTACAGCCCGCGCAGATTGCGCAAATCAACGAGATTGTATACGCCCAGACCGGTATCGCCCCCACAGGCGTGACCATCATCAACAAGAAATAATGCCGAAACGCAAAAAGCCCCGCGGAATCGCTCTTCCGCGAGGCTTTTCGGTTTAAGACAATATCGCGCAATTCCGATGGTGAAATCGCGAAGCCGGATTTTTCGTCAGACAATACAAAAATTCGCAGGCTGTAGCGCGGCTACAGGCAAGGATTTTTGTGAAGTATGACGGGAAAGGCGCGAGCGAGTGCGCCGATTGCGAATTGCGCGGTGTTGCCTTAATATAGGGATGCGACGTCTCAAGCACCCGTGGCAGGTGCGGAAAGGTTCTCCCAGAAGAAATGGTACGGATAGGTTTGCGACCAATAACAGGAATAGAACGAATACAGCCCGAACGCAACAAACGCACTGCAAATGCCGTATTTGAAGAGCATCCGGATTTTTACGTTTTTCAGGTTCATCACAATATTCGGCAGTGCAATCACCAAGCCGACCATGAAAAAGTACCCAAGCCGTTCCGCAATGGCGTTGATACTGCTGAAACACTGGCATACACAGGCAAAATAAAACACATTCAGGAACCCGCCGCTCGTGTCATCCTCTTTGTCCCAGAACACCACGCAAAACAGATACACCAATCCGAATACCACCATCAGTCTGTAAGCATTGGTATCCTCGGGAACGGCGTCCTTGTCCAGCAACTTCATTGCGATTCGGAAAATCTGATTCCGCCCCAGAAAGATTCCGACAAGCAGAGGAATGCCCAACAGTCTTTGCCACCTTTTCAGTTTCAAATGGTATGCCGGATAGGCAACGAGGAACGCAATGGCGGAACTGTGGAACAACCACGCCAGAAAAACAAGCAACAGAAACGGCGCCCATTGTTTCCGGCGGATAAACGGGAATGACAGCGTGCAGATACCGACCGCAATTGCCTGCCTCAGTGCCGAAAAGACAATCAGACCCAACGACAATCCCAAATAAACCACCATGGAGAAATCATAGTCTTTGCTGTAAAGCGCAATCAGAAGTCCGATGGGAACGATTGACAGAATCGCACAGCCAATCAGCAGAACTTGGTCATCCGCCGAAATATAGGTAAGCAACTTATTGAAAACAACATATCCCGATTCATAATTCGCCCAACCGCTCGATTGAACCATGTCAATCACCTCGCGGAAAGACATCTCCGAAAACTTATGATAGGACGCCAGATAACCGCTTGACTCCCCGTAGTGTAAATCAATCCCCATACTCGGATGGCGCAAAGCAACGAGAGCCGTAAACAGAAGTGTCATCAGAATGATACCCCATACGTGGCGCTTTTCGGGTTGGTTTCTGTGATAAAACGTATACACGCCAAACAAGGCAATCAAACAATACAAAACGATATAGACAGCCATATTTTCCCCCGTTTCTTCTTCGGATAAGCCTGTTTCGGACAACACTGTTCGGTGTTACAATCAGGGGATTCTCCACCGCAACCGTCCTGTCGAGGTCACATCTGATTGCTTCCGAATGATATATTATTATATCACAAACCGTGCCGGGTGTCAAGATTTGTCGGATGAAAAAATACTGTCAATCCGGCGAATCACAAAAAAGGCGCAAAACGCGCCTTTTTCGGTATCTTTTTCAGAATCCTTCTTTTTGAGATTCAATCGTTGCCGTCCGCCTCAGCGCCGGAATCCGCTTTGGCGCTCGACTTCCGCCTCAGCTTTCCGACCACGCGCCCGCGGCACTGCACATCGGAAAAATCTTTCAGCAGAATCGGACCGTACTCGGGATTAAGGGACAGAAGCCGGTCGCCGTCGAACACCTTGAAAAAGCCGGACCCGTCCAACAGGAAAATCCCCATCTCCCCGATTTCCACACCGTCCGCATTCTGTACCAGAAGAATATCTCCGTCATGATACTTCGGCTCCATGCTGTTTCCGCTGATTCGGAGTGCATAGTCCGCCTCTGCCGTTTTTTCGTTCCCGGGGATGCTGATTTTCTCGCTTCTCGCGTCGTCAAGATATACGCCGACCCCTGCGGAAACAGGCAACTCATACAGCCGAATTGAGCGTTTCCCTTTGACAATCCGTTCTCCCGCAAACCGTCCGACAGACCCCTGCGGCATTTGCGGACGCAGAATTTTAGCGGGAGCAGGTACAGCGGGAGCGACGGGAACGGATTCCGTACCGAGAACGCGCTCCCTTTCCTTTGCAATCACAACGGTTGCAACGGATTTTCCCCAACTGTCCAACCGACGGTACATTTCCACCAGTGAAATTTCTTCCGGCTCCAACGTGTAATTATTGGTATTATCCGGCGCTCCCGTAACGATGTATTCCACCGAACAGTCAAGTGCCGAGCATATCGCTACAATATTGGATAGTTTTGGGGATTCATTCATTCCCGCAAGCAGTTTGCTGAGCGTTCCGAGCGGAACTCCGGACAACTCGGACAGGCGCTCGTTCGTCAGTTTTTTCTGATTTTTCATCAGTTTGATTCGGTCGATATAGGTTTCCATTATTCGCCTCCGTATTCCGATTTCGATACTATTATACCACATAAAATTCGGTTTGTAAAGGGGTTTCGGAAAAATATTTTCTTTTTTTGGAAAAAACCTCTTGACAAGCGCCATACGATGTGTTATAATAGCATCACAGAATTCCAAAACAGGATTCAGGAGGACCGATTCATGAACAGAGAATGTGCCGAATTCGCAGAAGTCTATTCCAATAACGGAATATATGAAGCCTTTTTTGCCGAAACAAGAAAACCGCGCCAAAGTCACATCTGCGGACTTCGGGCACGGTTGGCGGGGCTTTTCCGCATCGTAGCGGCTTTTCTGTGTTCCGTTCGGGTTCGCCGTGTTTTGCGGGTCGGTTGTGCAACGGTTGCTCTGCTCGGAGCAGTCGGTGTCGCAGGCGCATTGGAAACGGGACGGCTTGCTCCTGTGTCCGCTCTGCTTCTCGCGGCGGGCTTTCTCGCAATCGTTTATCTCGCAATCAAGCCCGCGCGCCGCAAAAAATCTGCGGAAGAAAAATCGGAAGACGAGCGTTCAGCGGTCAACATCGGAACCAATCAGATACGCAAGCGCCTTGCCGACACGGGTTGCCGTCTCGACCGCCTCTGATACGCTGTTCCCCGCAGAACCGATTTCAAGCAACAGCGAATGCGGTGCGAATTCCTGATTGTAAGACGCATTGCGCAAAGAGACCGCGCGACAACTTCCGGACGATTCTCCGTTCAGGCGGTCGAACAGACGGAGCGCCAGACCGAGATTGGAACGCCACGAAGGACAGGCGGTTCCGTTTCCGTCGGTCCCAACCACTGCCATGACCTGCGCTTTCCCCTCGGCGGAGGCAGTCCGCAAGCAGGCACCGTCCGTATCCAGAATGCCGTCCCGATGCAAATCAATCACGTATTCGATAGACGGATACTGCTTCAGATATGCCTGTATGCACTCCGCCGCCGCTCGGTAAGCACCGCGCAGAGTACCGCCCTCACCATGAATCGCAGTGCAATGGATTGCGGGAATGCCGTTTCGGTTCAGTTCTCCCGCAAGCGCCTCTCCTGCGGCAAGCACGCTTTGCGCGGGATTGTCGGAATAGACGGCATCTCCGACCGTTCCCGCGAAGTAAGGCGGCGCGTCATCCGCCCGATAGCCCTCCTGTGCGTGCGTATGCAGAATGAGGACAACCGGTTGGTCGGCGCAAAAACTGCGCTTTCCTCCCGTAATAAGCGAGCGCACCGCCGTCAAATCCACCGAATACGAGGTCTCGTTCCGCAACTCCCCTCCGGACAGGTCCGCAGAACGAATCACCGTTGCACCCGACGGAATCGGCTCGGTTTCGGGCGTCACCGTAGTTGCACCGCTCTGAGAGCCGTCTCCCGAGGCCGTGCCGTTTTCCGTTTCCTCGGGCGGTACATTCCCTTTTTCGCGGCGTGCCGACCAAATCCGACTGACGGCAAACCCCGCTACCAATACCGCACAGCATACCAGAAAAATCAAAAACGCCCGTGTTCCTCTGCCGATGGGTGGTTCCAACCTGACACTGTCCGATGGCGGTGCCGGTATTTGTCTGCGTTCTTCTTTCATTTTGCGTCCCCCTTTCCGGACTTTCACAACAGCCTATGCGAAAGCCCGAAAAAACAGAACCGTCAGAACAGCATTTCACCGACAAAAGCCTCCGAAATTGCCTCGGCAAGCAGGTCGGAAACCGCTTCGGAAATCAGGTCGCTTTCTTTCGGAGATACGAAAAAGGATTTTCCGTTTTCCAAAACCGCGTGCAATTCGTCGCTGACCTCCTCAATGTGCGCCTCTCTGAGTGCGTCCCAAACCAGCGTGGAGGAGTTCACCACAGTCGGAACGCCGAGCGCAATCACGGGAACGCCAAGCGTTTCGGACGTAATGGCAGTCCTCTGATTTCCCACACCGGATCCCGGGACAATCCCGCTATCCGAAATCTGAATGGTGGAAGCAAGGCGCGAACAACTTCTTGCCGCCAACGCATCCACAACGACCACAAGGTCCGGACGGACCGAACGCACCGCACCGCGAAGCAGTTCCAGCGTTTCGATTCCGGTTTGTCCGAGAACCCCCGGAGACAGCGCGGACAGCGCGGAACAGCCGAGCGCCCGAAACAGCGCGGATTCATGCTCCTGCAAATGACGGGTTGCGGTCAGCCGGTCCACCGTCCCGGGACCGACCGCATCCGCAGTCAGTTTTGCGTTTCCGAGTCCCGCGACAAAAACGCTCAACCCAAACCCCGGAAGCCGCCCGGTCAGGGACCCCGTCATGCCGCGCAGTTCTCCCGCGAGCAGATGCGATACTTCCCCGACCCGTTCGCGGTCAAATCGATGAATCTGACCGCAATCCACCGTAATATAGGTCCCGAGCGGTTTTCCAAGCACCACAGCCGCCTCGGACGATGTGACACTTACGCGGTGAACGATACACCCCGCACAGCGCCGCGTGGTCTGCTCGACTCCGCGCAGTTTCTCTCCTGCCGCCGAGCAACTTTCCATCGCAAGATCGGTTCTTGCATAATTCTCCGTCATTCCGTTTCCTCCCTCTGTCACCTTGTTCTGCTTCCCGCTTTTTTAATCTGCCAAGAGAATTAACAAAATATACATCAAAAAATTCAGGAAACTATTGAAAATTGGTAGAAAATGCGGTATAATATTAGAAGTATTCCGGCGTTCGCTACGCCGCGGAGGATTTTCTTTATATGAGGAGGTTTTTTCCACACTATGGCAAAACGGATTTTATCTATCGTGCTTTGCGTCATTTTGCTTGCGGGTACTCTTGCGGGGTGCAAAAGCAAAACCGTTGAAAAAGATGCCGGCGGTTACATCACGATGTACCTGACCAACGAAATCTATGACTTTGACCCTGCTAACGCATACTATAACAGCAATCTTTCCGATGTGCTGAGTCTGATGTATGCCACCCTCTTCCGTCTGACCGACTCAGGCAAGGTGGAAAATTACCTCGTGAAAAGTTATAAGATTGTTGAAAACGAGGAAGCAGACGAATACTACATGGAGTTGAAACTCAAAGATACTTACTGGAGCGTTAAAGATACCCTGACTGCTGAGGATGTCGTGTTCGCATGGAAGCGGTTGGTAAACTCCAAGAACAACTATGAGGCAGCAACTCTTCTTTACGACATCAAAAATGCCCGCGCAGTCAAGGAAGGTGACGCCTCCATCGATAACCTCGGGGTCGAAGCGGTGGAACAGTCGGTTGTCCGGGTCACGTTTGAGGGTCCCACCGATTACGACCGCTTCATCCGGAACCTGACAAGCGTGGCAACCGCCCCGCTTTTGAGCCGTTATGTTTCCGCTAACCCCTATGACTGGGCAAAGAAGCCGTCTTCCATCGCAACCAGCGGTCCGTTCAAACTCAGTAAGATTAACTACCGGAGTGTCACGGATGAAAAAGGCAGTGAAATCAAGGTTTCCGATGACTACGCAATGAGCAAGGACGGCTCAATTTCCGACACGCTGAACAAACGCAAGTGGGCAACTAAAACACTGCAGTATTTCATTCTCGAGAGAAACAGTTACTTTGACCGTGACCTCAAGAGAGACGCTGTCAACGCAACGGTTACCCCTTTCCGTATCCTTGTCGACTGCACCAAGACCGACGCGGAACTGATGACCGAGTACGAAAACGGTCGCCTGTTCTACATTGGCAACATCCCGTTCTCGCTGAGCGAAAATGAGACGGTAAAGGATGATGCGAAAGTCACGGGCCTGCTCTCCACGTTCGTTTGCTATCTGAATGAAAACGCGCTGATTAACGGTGAGTACCTCTTTGCAAACGAGGCAGTTCGTCAGGCACTCTCGCTTGCATTGGACCGCGAAGCGCTCGCAAAAGCGGTTGTATACGCGAAAGCGGCAGACGGTCTGCTCCCGTTTGGAACGTTTGAAAAGGGAAATTCCGGCGAATTCCGTGAAAGCAAGGACGTCACGATCAAACTCAACACCACCGCGCAAACGGATGAGGCGAAGCGGCTTCTTTCCGAGGCGGGCATTACCCCGTCCAAGTACAGTTTCTCCATCAAGGTCGCAGCATACAGCAACGTGCATACGACGCTAGTGGAAGCAATTGCCGAAGCATGGAACGAATTGGGATTCCAAGTCACCGTCGATAAGATTCAGCCCATTCAGAACAACGACATGCTCAAAGAGGATGAAGATAACAAGCCGACCTCGGACATCTGCGATGACATCTGGGTGGAAGCCATTCAGAGGGGCAAATTTGAGGTCATTGCTCTGGATGCCTGCTCGTTCACAGCCGACGCATATTCCATGCTCTCCACTTACGCATATGCTTTCTCCGGCAGTATGTATGCCGATAATGCCGGCGGCGTGTTTGAGTATAACACGCATGTGACAGGTTATAACAGCGTTGCCTATAATATTTTAATGGAAGCCATTTATTACCTCCCCTACTTTGCCGCAATCGACAATCGCGCGGAGGATTCCTATCTGGTCAAACATCTGGAAACACAGCCTTATGTTGCAATGGCAACCACAACAGAACGCAAACTGAATGCGGTTGCAACCTCCGCTGAAAAGGCAATCAGTGACAACCTGAAAAAGTTGGAAACACTGAACCCCGATGACTCCAAAGACGTCCAGAATCTGATAAGCGCTTATGAAGCAATCGTTGACATCATGAAGAGTCAGTTGAACGGAACTGTCTCTGCCCTGCTTCCGCTTGCTTCCAATCTGACGGCGGCAAAAGGCTCCTCCGAAAAAGAGACAGCGGCAAAAACGGCATTGCAGAAAGCGATTGCGGACGTTACCGCGGCAACAACCGCAATAGAAACCGCCGATCAGGGTAGCGTGAAGCCGACCGACGGTACGAAGATTACGGAATACTATGACAAGTGCAAGAAAGCCATTGTCGCATATCAGACTGCAATTGCAAGTGAAAAAACTGCCGCAGAAGCCGCAAAGGCAGTGGCGGAGAGCGCAAATTCGATTACGTTGAAAGATGCTATCCGGCAGATTTATACCGACAACGAAATCGACTGCAAAGTGAAGATCTCCAAGCAGGAGAAGTTCCGCGCAAAACTGCTCCATAAGGCGGAAGATATGCTTCTGACCGATTTGCCTGTAATTCCGGTCGTTTACAATCAAAAAGCGACGCTGAAGAGCAAGGCGCTTTCCAAAGTCGGTTCGTCTTACTACTGCACGGCGGATTTCCAAAAAACCAAACTGAAAAACGCGGATTCCTATGTGGATGAAAAGGGCGAGTCTATTTTCAAATCTTTTCCCGACATTGACTGGAACAAATTGGTCGGCTGACGGAAACGCAATTCCGCTGTTGAAACAGTACCTTATCGCTTTGCGTCTTTGACGCATTCCCCCGTCCCGCCAAAAGCGGGACGGGCTTTTTTACGGAAATTTTGCAAAAAGTCTTGCAAAAACATAAAAACTGTGTTATAATAGTTTGAGGGTAAATTTGCCCCCCTAAATGCTGAGAAGAAGTCAGCGAATCCGCATAGCCGTATTCAAGAGAGTGTCGCCGCGGCTGGGAGCGACATATACGCGCGGAGCCGCATTTCGCTTCGGAGCAAATCGGATGAACGCCTTGATTCCGTGCCTGTAGTCCGATTCGGCAGACGCCGTTACCGTCAACAGAGTGTTGGCTTTGTGCCGAAATGCGGGTGGTACCGCGGGATGTTGATTGCGTCCCGTCCTGTAGAAGAAATTCTTCAGGACGGGCGTTTTTGTTTTTGATGGAGAAAGGAAACGGAAAAATGAAAGAAAAACTTGTAAAAATCAGGGAGGCGGCATTGGCACAAATCAATGCCGATGACGCAGACCCCGAGCAGATTAAGATTCGCTATCTCGGAAAAAAGGGCGAACTGACGGCGGTCCTGCGCGGCATGGGGTCCCTCTCTGCCGAGGAACGTCCGCAAATCGGACAACTTGCGAATGAAGTCCGCGCAAGCATTGAAGAAGCAATTGCAAGGCGGGTCCGCGACGCACAGGTGCGCGCACTGGAAAAGAAATTGGAAAGCGAAAAACTGGACGTCACCATGCCCGGGACCGCTCAGCCCTGCGGTCACATTCACCCGCTGACCAAAGTGCAACGCGTACTGGAGGACATCTTCATCGGCATGGGCTTCTCAATTGTCGAGGGACCCGAAGTGGAGTTGGATTACTACAACTTCCAAGCACTGAACATTCCCGAAAATCACCCTGCGCGCGATACACAGGATACGTTCTATATCACGGACAACATTCTGCTCCGCTCGCAGACCTCCCCTGTTCAGGTCCGCACGATGGAACATCAGAAACCGCCGATTCGCATCATTTCCCCCGGTCGCGTTTACCGTTCCGACGCGCTTGACGCAACGCACTCCCCGCTGTTCCATCAACTTGAGGGATTGGTCGTGGACGAAGGCATCACGATGGGCGACCTCAAAGGAACCCTTGCGACCTTTGCGAAGCGGATGTTCGGCGAGGATACGCGCATCCGCTTCCGCCCGCACCACTTCCCGTTCACCGAACCGTCTGCCGAAGTAGACGTTTCCTGCTTCGTTTGCGGTGGCAAAGGTTGCCGACTCTGCAAAGGCGAGGGATGGATTGAAATTCTTGGTGCGGGCATGGTGCATCCGTTCGTGCTGTCCAATTGCGACATCGACCCCGAAAAGTACACGGGCTTTGCGTTCGGACTCGGTATTGAACGGATTGCCATGGCGTCTCTCGGAATCGACGACATTCGGCTGTTCTATGAAAACGACGAACGTTTCCTCAAGCAGTTCTGAGACAGGAGGTAGAAAAATATGAATCTTTCCAGAAACTGGCTGTCCGATTTTGTGGACACAAACGATATAACCAATCAGGATTTCTGCGACCGCATGACCATTACCGGTTCCAAAGTTGAGGGATTTGAGGTCCTTGGCGACGACATTGAAAACGTGGTGGTGGCGCGCGTGACCAAAATGGAAAAACATCCCGATTCCGACCATCTGTGGGTCTGCCGTCTGGATGCGGGCGAGAAATTCGGTCACGACATTCAGATTGTCACAGGCGCACAGAACGTCTTTGTCGGCGCATTGGTCCCCGCCGCGCTTCCCGTTGCAAAACTGCCCGGTGACGTGACCATCAAAGCGGGAAGATTGCGCGGGGTGGAGTCAAACGGAATGCTCTGCTCGATGGGAGAACTGAAACTGACCGCACACGATATGCCCGGCAAAGAAGAAAACGGGATTCTCATTCTGGATGAGGACTGCGCGGACCGTCTCGGCGACGACATCCGTGACGTTCTGATGCTCCGCGACACAACGGTAGAATTTGAAATCACCTCCAACCGCCCCGACTGCCTCTCGGTCATCGGTCTGGCACGGGAAGCGGCGGTTTCATTCGGGAGACCTTTGACCGTCAAGACTCCGACCGTCAAAGGGACCCCCGACGGCGACAAGGTGGACAATTACCTGAACGTCACAATCTCCGCCCCCGAACTTTGCTATCGCTACACCGCTCGGGTGGTCAAAAACGTAAAAATCGCCCCCTCCCCGCTCTGGATGCGGATGCGCCTGCGCGCGTCGGGTGTGCGCCCCATCAACAACATCGTCGATATTACCAACTACGTCATGCTGGAGTACGGTCAGCCGATGCACGCGTTTGACTATCGGTGTCTCGACGGCGCCGCAATCAATGTCCGCCGTGCGAAAACCGGCGAGCAGTTCAAAGCCTTGGACAACACCGAACATACCTTGGATGACACGATGCTCGTCATCGCGGACCGAAAAAAAGCCTGCGCGTTGGCAGGCGTTATGGGCGGTGCAAACTCCGAAATTACGGCGGACACGCAGACGGTTGTGTTTGAATCGGCATGCTTCATGGGGGCGTCGGTACGCGTGACGGCGAAGAAAAACGGAATGCGCACCGAATCCTCAGCGCGGTTTGAAAAAGGACTTGACCGCGAAAACTGCTCGGGCGCTTTAGAGCGCGCCTGCGAATTGGTCGAACTGCTTGGTGCGGGCGACGTGGTGGACGGCGTGATTGACGTTTACCCCGACAAATGGCAACAGACAATCCTGCCGTTCACACCCGAGCGTTACAACGCGTTCCTTGGAACGCACATCCCAAGCGAACATATGGTGCAGTCGCTGACGGGGCTTGGCTGTGAAATTCGGGATGGCAAGATTCTGGTCCCCTCGTGGCGCGCAGACCTCGGCTGCATGAACGACGTTGCCGAGGAGGTTGTGCGGATGTGGGGGTACGACAAAATCGAAGCCTCCTATATGAACGCGAAAACCACGCTCGGCGGCAGGACGCCGAAACAAAATTTTGAGTGCGCAACCGCCGACCGATTGGCAGACATGGGCTTCTCGCAGATTCACACGTTCTCATTCATCAGTCCGAAATACTACGACAAGATTCGGATGCCTGCCGACAGCCCGCTCCGTCGCTCGGTCGTGATTTCCAACCCGCTCGGCGAGGATACGAGCGTGATGCGGACCACGGCGCTCCCCTCCATGTTGGAAGTTCTGGCGCGGAACAACAATCTGAGCAACGAAAACGTCTCTCTGTTTGAATTGGCAACGGTTTATCTGCCGAACGCGGACAAGACACAGTTGCCGACCGAGAAAAAGGTTCTGACGCTCGGCACCTATGGAAACACCGATTTCTACGCACTCAAGGGTGTTGTAGAGGCAATTCTCGCAAGTGCCGGCATTCGGGGTGACTACACGGCTTGCATTGACCATCCCGCCTACCACCGCGGCAGATGTGCAAAAGTGACTGCGGCAGACGGCACGGAACTTGGCATTTTCGGTCAGGCAGACCCCCGCACCGCTTCAAATTACGGATTTGACGCGTCCGTTCTCTTGGCAGAACTGGCATTCGACGAAATTTTCGCGCATGCGGAGTTGAAGAAGCACTATCATCCTCTGCCGAAATACCCCGCAACGACCCGTGATTTCTCGTTCGTTTGCGATGAGGACATGGAAGTCGGCGCGATTGAGGGTGTGATGGCAAAGGCAGGCGGCAAGTTGGTTGAAAACATCACACTGTTCGACATTTACCGCGGTCCGCAGGTTGGTGCCGGCAAGAAGTCGGTTGCACTTCGCGTCACGCTCCGCGCGTCCGACCGCACGCTGACGGTTGAAGAAGCAGACAAGGTTTCCAAAAAGATGCTGAACGACCTCAAGTTCAAAATGGGGTTGGTTTTGAGAGGATAAAGAAGACCTTGGAGGGGGAGGAAGACCTTGGAGGCGCAGAAAGACCTTGGAGGGGGAGGGACGCCTCTTGAAAGAGGCGTCCCTCCCCCTCCAAACCTCCCCTACCCTCCGAGAACTTCCCCACAAGACCCCGCCATTACGTGAGCAAAAATTCGGTTTGCTTTACGTGGTGGCGGGGTCTTGTGGGGAAGTTTTTGTCGTTTTGAGGAGGTAGAGAGTTTTTGCAGAGTGCGGCTATCGCGCACGATTGGTGAGCGGGACGCATTACATAGGTATGCCTTACACAGGCGGAATCTCGGCACCCGTGTAAGGGATTCTATTGTAAGTCAACAAGTAACATTAAATCGATGCGGAACGACACATGGGTCGTTCCGCCCCGTTCATCAACTAACCTGAACTTTTTCTATCCGGTAGCGGGAGAGAGGCGACAGCCGTCAAAATCCCGCTTGACGGGATTTTGCTTGGGAGCAGCCGGAATGCGTAGCGCATAAACGGCTACATCAGAATCAGTACAACAAAAAGCAAGGAGCAAAAATCCCCTTGCTTAAAGTTCTTGAAAGTTCTTAGGAAACTTCTTTCAAGAAGTTTCCTAAGCAGGGTTTGGGGCGGCGCCCCAAGGTCTTCCACCCTTAATACCCCTTCACCGAACGAATGTGGCGAAATGCCTCGCGCCCACCGCGGGCGGAGAGGAGACGAAGCCAGTCCTCCAAAAGGTCGGCAGTCTCGGGGTGCATCTTTTGGCGCGCGTTGCCGCGGAGAAAATACTCCAACGGGTGCGCATCCGTGTAGTTCTTGCCCTGATAAATCTTGCTCGCCGCAACACGGTCGCAAAACATCTCCTTGACATATCGCACGGGCATTTTCACAGGCTCGTAGCGCTTCGTCTGCATGTTCAGGTCAGTCCAATACTCAAAATGGTGCCGATTCCGCCCCTTGTGGTGCATCCACGCCGCAGAATAGCCCTTTTCCTCGCGCTCCCGCTCGTTCGGACTGCGGGTCCCTTGATAGTATTTTGCCCCCGCCCAAAACTCGGTCGGCGAATATTTGGAAAGGTCGTGAAACAACCCCTGCCAACCGATGCCTGCACGGAAGCAGTGCGCAATCACCTTGTGGCGGTGCCTTGTGATGGTCCGGAAATGTCGGAACGGATGTGCCATAAAAATCATCTCCCGCTGTGTTTTCTTCCCTATTATACACCCAATGACGGATTTTGTCAAGGTGTGGGAGAAACACAGCGGGAGAATCGGTCAGAGCAGAATGCAGATTAAGCCGTTGCTGCCCTCGTTGATGATACGTTCCAGTGTTTCGGAGAGTTTTTTGCGCGACTCATCCGGCATATGCTCCAGTTTGGTGTGCAGCCCCTCGTTGACCAACTCATACAGCGATTTTCCGAACATATTCGACCCCCAGATGCTGCGCGGGTCCTCCTCAAATTCTTTCAGCAGGTACTTGACCATATCCTCGGATTGCTGTTCGGTCCCGACCATCGGACTGATTTCGGTCTCGATGTTCGCACGAATCATGTGGATTGACTGCGCCGCCGCACGCAATTTCACACCGTAGCCGCCCGCCTGCTTGACAATCTTCGGTTCCTCCAGACGCAGGTCCTCCACCTCGGGCATGACGATTCCGTACCCACCATCGTTGACCTGACGGAGCGCCTCGGCAACACGGTCGTATTGCTTCTTCGTCTGCGCCAATTCGCGGAGTTGCTCAATCAGCGCGCACTCGCCGTCAATCGTCAGTCCCGTCATCTCGCTGATGACCTCATAGTACAGTCCGTCCCGCAGTCCGAGGGAAATCTCCGCCTTGCCGGTTCCCATATCCAAGCGATTGACCGCAACGCTCCCCACATATTCGTTTTCCGCCAGTGCCTCGTATGCCGCACGGACATCCCCCATGCGGGTCACATTCCCCGCGCAGGCACAGAGCGAGCCGGTCAGAGAAGTGCGGATGCGATGCGAGGCATTCAGCGCGGTGGTCCATTCCGGCAACTTTACCGTCACTTCACAAACGGGGAATTCCTCCAACACCAACCCGAGAATCTGACGGATGTCCTCCGCGTCCAACTCCAGACAGTTGACAAGCGCCACGGGAACACCGTATTTTTCCTCCAGTTCGTGCGCCAGAGCGTGCGCCGCCTCGCCCGCAGGGTCAGCGGAATTGAGAACCACCGCAAACGGTTTCCCGATTTCTTTCAGTTCGCGCACGATGCGCTCCTCCGCTTCCACATAGGAAGCGCGCGGAATTTCGCCGATGGTACCGTCGGTTGTGACGAGCATTCCGATGGTTGAATGCTCCGTGATGACCTTTTTTGTTCCCATTTCGGCGGCTTCGGCAAATGGCATCGGCTCCTCCTGCCACGGTGTACGGACCATGCGGGGCTGACCGTTCTCCAAAGCGCCCATCGCCTCGGGGACCAGATACCCCACGCAGTCAATCATCCGCACGCGCAGAGCGGCATTTCCGTCCAACGTGACGGGAACCGCCTCTTCGGGAATGAATTTCGGCTCGGTCGTCATAACCGTTTTCCCCGCCGCCGACTGCGGGAGTTCGTCTCTTGCGCGGTCACGGGAGTAGCCTGTGCCGATATTCGGCAGGACCACCGCCTCCATGAACCGCTTGATGAATGTGGATTTCCCACTGCGGACCGGACCAACCACGCCGACGTAAATGTCGCCGCCTGTCCGCTCGGCAATGTCCTTGTAGATGGAATAATCAGGCATACAAAAACCTCCCATAACTGTTCCGATGTTGGTACAGTATATGGGAGGGTTTCCGATTTTAGAACAGCAGAAATGAGACAAGATAGGAGGCAAGCGCGGAAACGAGTGCAACCACGATGAGCGACTGTCCCCAAAAGGACAGCACAAGCCCGACCGCGATGCCCGCGATTGCGGTCAGAAGCGTCCCCGTGGACGAAAACACGGCGGGAATCAGCATTGCCGCAAGGACCGCATAAGGTATATAATGAAAGAACCGTTTCGCAAAGCGTGATTGGATGTCCTTGCGGAACAGGGTCATCGGAATCATCCGCACCAGATAGGTCGTCAGCGCCATTACAATACCGAGCAGGAGACGTTCAGTCGGAATCACGGTTTTCCTCCTCTCCCGCGGCAGGACAGAACGCCGAAACAATCAGCGCCGCAGAAACCGCACAAAGAATGATGGCAAATCCCTCCGAGACGCGCGACAACGGCGGAATATAGGTCATCATGCAACGGAAGCACGCCGCCAACGCGACCACGAGACAAATGCCGCGTTCCCGACGCATGGGCGGCACAATGATTGCCAGAAACATGGCGTAAATCATGATGCCGAGCGCCGCTTCCAGTCTTTCGGGCAGGACAGAGCCAACCACAGCACCGAGCAGAGTCCCGCAGGTCCAACCGATGTACGGCAGAGTCAGCACACCGCGGATATAGGACGGGCCGACGGAATCGGGTTTTGTCATGGCGACCGCAAATATCTCATCCGTGAGCGCACAGCAAAGCAACATCCGCCGCCAAACGGGTCTTGCGCGGTCGTCAAGTCGCTGAGTCAGGGAAATTCCCATCAGCGCATAGCGCAGATTGATGACCAGTTGAGTCAGCATCATTTCAATGACGGTCCCGCCTGCGGCAATGACCGCCACACCCGCGACCTGCCCTGCCGAGGTCAGATTGGTCATGGAGATGAGAACCGCTTCCAATGCCCGCAATCCCTGCCCGACGGCGGAAATACCGAAGCCGAACGAAACCGAAAAATAGCCGAGCGCGATGGAAAATCCATCGCGCAAACCGTCCCGATACCGATACGGCGATACAGAAGACTTCATAAAACACCCGCTTTCTTTCCGAGTTATCATTATAACACACCCGGCGGCAAAAGTCAAGCGGTACCGACAGTATCCGTCGAAATCACCGTTTCTTTTCTCTTTTTCGACCTGACAATTGTAAAAAAAGGATAAATTGACGGGAATGTGATTTTTTTTTGAAAAAGGGGTTTACAAAAGGCGGAAAATATGGTATACTTACGGTCGGAACACAAACGGCAGATGCGTATGTGACAGAACTGAATACCCTTTGTTGCTGTACCTGTAGCCTGCCGGCGAACCTATGCTTTTTGGCATCCGTGTTCCCCGACGGCTTTTTCTTTTGGTCTTTGCGGTCACCGACCGTGCGGATAAATAAAATGATTCGGGAGGATCAAACAATGCAGCTCATTTACAAGGTAAATGAACGACCGAAGTTCAAGCAGAATCTCGTCTACGCGTTCCAACAGGTGTTGGCAATCATGGCGGCAACCATCGCGGTGCCGGCAATTGTCGGAAACGGCATGACCGCCGCGGCGGCAATGTTCGGCGCGGGTGTGGGAACGCTCGTATACCTGCTCTTTACCAAGTTCAGAAGCCCCGTGTACCTCGGCTCCTCGTTCGCGTTCATCGGCTCGATGTCCGCAGCATTCGCGGGCGGCGTTTCCATGGCGCTCGGTTACCTCGGTCTGATTATCGGCGCGGTCTTTGCGGGACTTGTGTATGTCGTCATTGCACTGGTCGTCAAAAAAGTCGGTGTCAAGTGGATTACCAAACTGATGCCTGCGGTTGTGATCGGTCCTACCGTTGCAATCATCGGTCTGTCGCTTGCGGGTAACGCAATCACACAGTTGACCACCAATACGTCCGATGCGAAAAACCCCGTCAGTTACCTTGCGGTTCTCTGCGGTCTGGTAACCCTGTTCGTTACCATGCTGGTTTCCACCTACGGCTCCAAGCAACTCAAACTGATTCCGTTCATCATCGGTATCCTCTGCGGCTACGCGCTGGCTCTGGTCCTGACCCTGATTGGAATTGCGGCTGACGTGGAAGCCATGAAAATCATCAACTTCGAACCGTTCACAGAGCTTGCCAAAGGCGGTGTGAGCGTCAAAACCTTTATCGCACTCCCCGATTTCACGTTCCTGACCGCATTTGACGGCGGCTTCAAGGCACTTGCGGACAACCCGAGTTACATCGGCACCGTTGCGGTTGCCTACATCCCCGTTGCGTTCGTGGTCTTTGCGGAACACCTCGCCGATCACAAGAACCTTTCTTCGGTCATCGGCAGTGACCTGCTTGAAAATCCCGGTCTGCATCGCACCCTGCTCGGTGACGGTGTCGGCTCCATGGCAGGCGCATTCTTCGGCGGTTGCCCGAACACCACCTACGGTGAGTCGGTCGGTTGCGTGGCAATCACCGGCAACGCTTCGACCAGCACCATCGGACTTGCGGCAATCCTCTGCATCGTCATCTCGTTCTTCTCCCCGTTCGTTGCATTCCTCGCTTCCATTCCTGCCTGCGTGATGGGCGGTGTGTGCGTTGCGCTCTACGGATTCATCGCAGTCTCGGGTCTGAAAATGATTCAGAAAGTCGACCTTGAGAAGAACCGCAACCTGTTCGTGACTTCCATCATCCTGATTGCGGGCATCGGCGGCATGACGCTGACTTTCGGCAAGGTAACCCTGACTGAGGTTGCCTGTGCGCTGATTCTCGGCATCGTGGCAAACATCGTTCTCGCAAAAGAGAAGAAAGACTGAATTAACAGTTACAAAATGCAAATCTGAAAAATACCAAAAGGGCGCGGAATTTTTCCGCGCCCTTTTGGTATGCTTTGGAATGAAGGGCTTAAACCTCCACCGGCTCTTCGGGTGTGATGTATTTGGGGTCAACAATCGGCTTCGCCCCCCACGGGACCGCAAACCGAATCACACGATGCGCAACCTCAATGGTGAATTGGCTCTGCGTCACCAACTCGCCGTCAAAGGAATAGATAAAACCGTCCGGCGCTTCCACGTCAACCCGCCGTCCGCGACAATACTCCAGAATGCCGTCGAATTTCGGATTCTCCAGATGCGTTCCGTTGGTGTAATCCTTAATCAACTGCATGAATTTGATACGCGAAACGGGACGGACCAGACAGACCTCCAAAAGCCCGTCACAGTCCACCGAACGCGGCGCACAACGGAAAGAACCGCCCACATACTGCCCGTTTGCAACCGTGCAAAGCAGAATCTTATCCGAGGGATTGAGCAGTTTTCCGTCCACCGTCACGCGGCACTTGTTCTTCATCCCCTTGAAAAGCGCGGCTATCACGCTTGATGTATAGGCGTTCTTTCCGCCAATCAACTTCTTTCGGCGGATATTCATCATGGTTTTCGCCACATAGGAGTCAAACCCGAAGTGCGCCGCATTGATTGCGTATCGGTTCCCGACCCGAATCAGGTCAATGCTCTGCTCGGTTGCGTCAATCTGCGCCTGCAAGTTCAAAAAATGCTGTTTCCCGCCGTAGTATTTGACGAAATCATTTCCCGAGCCGCAGGGATAGCACCCAACCGACGCCTGCGGAAAGCCGACCGCACCGTTGACGACCTCGTTCAGCGTCCCGTCTCCTCCGCAGGCATAGAAGCGAACAGGCTCCGCGTTCTCGCGGCAATAGTCGCGGATGTAGGCAGTCGCATCCCCGGGTGCTTTGGTCTTATAAATCAGGTAATCCAATCCACCCGCCGCATAGACCTGCTTCAACTCTGCCTCAATGGTCTCGAACGAGTTGATGCGTCCCGCCGCGGGATTCAGAATAAATACATGCTTCATCTGCAAGCCTCCGTTTTCATAACTACATCTATTATAGCACAACACGCGCCGAATTGCAACCCCTCAAAGATATTTCGTATATGCGGAAAATGCTGATGGAATCGCGTACTGCTCGTGCAGTTCCCGCTGTCCGACCAAAGTCAGCCCTGATTTTTTATGAAAACCCTCCTCTTCGGCGGCAATCCGCACGTCATACGCAATCATATGCCACTCAATATGCGTGAAAATGTGCTTTGCGTCCTCGGCGCGTGTCACGCGCAACGGCTCAAACCCGTAACTTCGGACCAATTCGGTCACGCGGTCCGCATCCAGATGCCCTGCGACATTCGGCAACTCATATAACCCTGCCAACAGCCCCTTATCGGGGCGCTTGTGCAGAGCGGTCCGCTCGCCGTCGCGAATCAGCAGGACGGTCTTGTCCTCGATTCTGCGGGGGCGCTTTTCCCCCTTGACGGGCAATGCATCGGTCAGATCCTCCGCTTTGGCGCGACACCACGGCGCAAACGGACAATCTCCGCACCGTGCCACACCGTTCGGAACGCATACCGTTGCGCCCAGTTCAATCATCGCCTGTGTAAACGCGGCGGCGCGCGACGGTTCGGTCGGGACCGAGGAACGCAACCGCTCCCCCCACGCCTTTTTGACTGCGGGAAGCGTGATGTCATCCGTGCAAGCGTCAAAGCGGGAGAGAACCCGCAACAGATTCCCATCCACGGCAGGTTCGGGAAGCCCGAACGCAATGGAGGCGATTGCCCCCGCCGTGTAGTCCCCAATCCCGGGAAGCGCGCGCAGAGCAGCCACATCCGCCGGCATCCTGCCGCCGTACTCCGATACAATGACCTTTGCCGCTTTTTGCAGATTCCGCGCACGGCTGTAATATCCCAGTCCCTCCCAGAGTTTCAGAAGTTGCTCCTCGGGTGCATTCGCGAGCGCGGCGACGTCTCCGAACGCCCCGAGAAAGCGCTCGTAATAGCGCTTGACCGCCTCCACGCGGGTCTGTTGCAGCATAATTTCCGAAACCCAGATGCGATAAGGGTCGCTCGTCCTGCGCCACGGCAGGTCCCGTCGGTTGGCGGTATACCAAGCAAGCAGGGCTTCCACCGCCTCCCCTGACAGGAGTGCAGTCTCATTTGCCTTCATGCTTTTTTTCCTCTGCCTGTTCGCCAAGCAACTTTGAGAGTTCCTCCTGCCGCGCAAGAATGCGGTTCACTTTATCGTACAGGTCCTCAATCATAATTTCGGTCTTGAGATTGACCTTGTAATCGTTTTCCGCACGGCGGCGGTCCTTTTCCTCCTGCCTGTTCTGGCTCATCATGATAAGCGGCGCCTGAATGGCGGCAACGCAGGAAAGCACCAGATTCAGCAGAATAAACGGGTACGGGTCAAATGCCCCCGCCGCAAGCAGGATATTCAGCACCATCCAACCGACCAGCACACCGACAAAGGAGAAGATAAACGCCCAACTTCCCGCAAATTTCGCAATCGCATCTGCCGCACGCTGTCCGACGGAATATGACCGCTTCGCTTCCTTTTCGGTATTGACCGCCACGCGGCTTCCCGCAAGCAATGCCAGAACCTCTTCGTCGGTCATGTCATGCCGGATATCCTTGACGATTTCTCCAATCAACTTCTTATTCTCTTTCATATATGCGTTTCTCCGGTAAAAAATCAGATGTGATATACCCGTCCCTCGCGTCTCGGCTTCGCTTCCGGCTCCGCACCGTCCGTATAACCGATTATCAGGTGTCCGATTCCCTCATAGTCCCCATCGATACCGAGGTCACGCAGAATCGCTTTTCCCTCGTCCGAATCGAACTCCTCGCGGGCGCGGTGAATCCAACAACTCCCCAGACCCTCCGCATGCGCGGCAAGCATCATGTTTCCGAGAACCAAACTGCCGTCATACACATGCGTGGGAACACTGCGGTCCGCCAGCACGACCAACACGCAAGGCGCGCCGTAGAACGGGTCCTTGTCGGGAATGCCCATAACTGCCGCATTCATCCGCATCAGGCGGTCACGCAAAGTCTTGTCGGTCACGCAAAGAATCATCGCGCTTTGCCACCCCATTCCGCTTGCCGCGTAGAGTCCCGCGCGGAGAATGCGGTCCAGTTTTTCTTCCGGCACTGCGTCGGGCAGGTACGCGCGGACCGAACGTCGGGTCTCCATACACTCCAGAATTGCCTTTTCGTCCATTATCAAATACCCCTTTTCGGAAAATTTGCTACTCTTATTATAGCACAAAGCGGACGAATTTACAAGCCCCAAACCCAAAATCCCGCCCCCGACAAAAGTCGGGGGCGGGATGCTGTATACGGGTCAATCGGATGTGCGTTTCCGCAGGTTCCCGACAAGGACTGTTCCCCACGCGAGCGCCGTGGCGGCGACCGAGGCAATCAACAGGATGTACATCACCGTATTCCAATCGGTCCGGTCCGCAATCACGCCAAGCCCGTAGGCGCTGGCGGTACTGCCGACGTAGCCCGCGCTGTTCATCAGTCCGGCAAGGAATCCGGGGTTGATTTTATCCCGCAGGGCAAACGGCATGATACTGGTCATAATGGAGTTGATCCCGTGCGCAAAGCAGGAAACAATGCCGAGGAACGCAACGGTCAGCGCCATGCTACCGAGCCTCATACAAAGGAGAATTCCGCAAATGCAAACCGAAAGCAACAGGAGCAGGCAACCGCTGAGCGCTCGGAAATCCCGAATCTTCCGATTCATCCGGAGCGCCAGCATCGCGCCGAAAACGCCGCAGAACGGCAGGGCAACGGTCAGAACGATGGAAAGACTGTCCCCCGCTCCGAACCGCTCTTTCAGAATCACGGGAGTCCATGTGTTCAGCCCGTCCTTGACGAAGTTATCCACCGCAATAAACAATCCGCACGCCGCAATGAGACCGACCAACGCGCCGCTCACGGAACCGCGCCGCTTTTCGCCGTTTTCCCCCGCGCTCTCGGACTTTGCCGCCTGCGTCTCCGCCAATCCCGCTTTTTCGGCAGTCAGCGTATCGTAACCAATCAGCCACGCAACTCCGATTGCGAGCATCAGAACCGCGCCGAGCAGAAATGCGCCGCGGAAAAAGTCAAACAGATTGAACAGCGCACTCCCGCCGTAGGAAATCACGGTCCCGATGACGACCGTCAGGCTCATGGCAAACACCGCCCGTTTCATCATCGCGGAATCCATGGTGTCGCTCAGGACCAGAACCAACATGGGCCAGAGAACCGACTGGCAAATCCCGTTGAGAAGCCACAGGTATTTGATTGCCCCGAACGGCACGCCGCAGAATATCACGATATTGAAAACCGCGGACACCGCAAGAACGCTCGGAATGATATATTTTCTCGGATAGAATTTGCAGAAGATTGCGTGAATCAGTTGCCCCGCACCGTAGGCAAAGAAGAAAAAAGTTCCCGTCAGCCCCGCTTCCGCACGCGTAACGTTGTAGAACGCCATAATCGGCGCGATGTTCGCGTTGTAACTGTAGCGCCCCGTATAAGCAAAACTGTACACGAGACAGGCAATCACAATCAGATTCTGCTGCTTCCGTTTCAGAGTCATTTGTTTTGTATTCATTTTGTCATCTCCCGAATCAAATCTCAATTCGTTCCGCCCGTGCGAGCCATACCTCTGCCGAAGCGTCGCTCGGCATTCTCCAGTCACCGCGCGGCGAGAGGCAGATGCTTCCCAGTTTCACGCCGTCCGGCAGGCAACTCCGCTTGAACTGTTGCGTAAAGAAGCGGCGGTAAAAGACCAGGAGCCATTTTTTGATGGTTGCGCGGTCAAAATCGTTGCGGAACGCCTTGACTGCCAATGCAAACACCTTTTCCGGCAGGAAACCGAAACGCACCGTATAGTAAAGGAAGAAATCATGCAGGGCGTAGGGACCGACAATCTCCTCGGTCTGTTGTGCAATCTTCCCCTCCGCATCGGGCGGCAACAACTCGGGGCTGATGGGCGTATCCAGAATATCCCGCAGGACTGCGGCAGACGCCGCAAAACGGTCGCTTTGCAGAATGCTGTCAATCATCCAACGGACCAAGGTTTTCGGCACGCCGCAGTTGACGCCGTACATACTCATGTGGTCGGCGTTATAGGTACACCATCCGAGCGCCAATTCGCTCAAATCCCCCGTTCCCGCAACAAAGCCGCCGATTCTGCCCGCGTAATCCATCAGGACCTGCGTCCGCTCTCTCGCCTGCGCGTTTTCAAAAGTCAGGTCAAGGGTGTTGCGGTCCTGACCGATGTCGCGAAAATGCTGTTCCACAGCCGCGGCAATCGGAATTTCCAACGCGGTAATTCCGAGCGTTCGCATCAGTTCCAGAGAGTTGCGATAGGTACGGTCGGTCGTGCCGAAACACGGCATGGTGATACCCACCACGTCGGTCGTCGGCTTTCCCATGCGCCGCGCCGCCTCGGTTGCAACCAGGAGCGCCAAGGTGGAATCCAATCCGCCCGAAACACCGATGACGGGGCGCCCGTGCGTGACCTCCATGCGTTTTTTCAACCCCATGACCTGCATCTCAAAGATGTCCATGCACCGCTCGGTACGGTCGTTTCTGGCGTCCGGCACGAACGGAAGCCGACTGACAGGATAGTAGTCAAGGTCATTTTCCGCCGGTTCCAACGGGACCGCTACGGTGCGGAAACGGTGTGCATTCTGCTCCGCACCGTCCGCAAAGGTTTTGATTTTCAGACGGTCGACCCGCAGTTTCCCGAGGTCGACGTCACCGAACAGCATATAGTCGCCGTCAATCGTTTCGCGGTTTTCGGCAATCATTCTGCCTGCCTCGCAAATCATGCTGTGACCCGAGAAAATCAGGTCGGTGGTGGATTCGGTACAGCCTGCGGAAACATAGACGTATGCGTCGAGTTGTGCCGCCGACTGCGCCGCGACAAGTGAGCGACGGTAGCGGCGCTTGGAAATCGTCTCGTTGCTTGCGGACAGATTCAGTATCACCTCCGCGCCGCCCAACGCAAGGTAGGCGCTCGGCGGGACGGTTGCCCAGAGGTCCTCGCAAATCTCCGCGCCGAAACGGAATGCGCCCGTGTCGAAAATCAGGTCGGTACCGAACGGAACCGTCCCCTCCTGCAAGTCGGCAAGCCCCAATTCCGCGGCGCTCACCTCATCTGCGGTACGCTCCGCGCCGGACGTAAACCACCGTTTCTCGTAAAACTCGTTATAGTTCGGGATATAGGTTTTCGGGACCAGACCGAGAAGTTGACCGCCCGCAACGATTGCGGCACAGTTATAGAGCCGACCGCCGACGGTCACGGGAAGTCCGACCGCCAGAACGGAAGAAAGCGCCGCCGAGGAACGGACGATTTCATAAAGCCCCTCCCGCGCACCCGCGAGCAGAGCAGATTGGAAAAACAAATCGGCGCAGGTATACCCCGTCAGCGACAGTTCAGGAAACACGGTCAGTTGCGGCTTTTTCTCCGCCGCTTCCCGTGCCATTGCGAGAATCGCCTCGGTGTTCCGCACCGTATTTCCGACCGTAACCTGCGGCACGCACGCCGCAACCCGAATAAAATCCAACATAGAAACCTCCCACAGCCGCGCAGAGCGGTCCAATCACTTCACTACTGTATTATTATACCATGAAATGCGTCGCACTTCAAGCGTTTTGCCGAAAAAAAGGCAAAAAAAGCCGACACACGGAGAAGTTGTGTGTCGGCAGACGAAATCAGGACAGGTTGGTCCTGATATAGAAGAAACCGTTGCTTGTGCGGTCCTCCTCATTCATGGTGGCAATCTTGACCAGTACGCGGATTTCTTTCCCCGCGGTCAATCCACTCAGTTTCACGCTTTCCACATAGGTCCCCGGGCGAAGAAAACCCGTCTCCCCGAGTTTCCTGTCCGGAATGAAATCGGTGCTTCCGTCCTCTTTCGGGACTTCTTTCACCGAGTACAGTACGGCTTTGAGCAAAACGGCGTTTTGCTCCGGATTGGTCAGGTTGATTTTTGCGTATCTCCCGTCAAAATCGGGCGTGCAGGCAAGCGCGACCTTGCAGACCGCCGCGTTTTCGTAGGAAACGTAGCCGAACCGTTCGGGGAGATTCTGCGGTGCGCCGTCCTGCGCCTGCTTATCGTAAATCTCCGGTTTCAGCAGTGCGGCAAACACGATTCCCCCCACCACGGCAGCAAGCAGCACCGCGCAGGCAATGCCGATGAGGACAACTTTTTTCATCTGGGTCATACTGTATCTGTGCATTTCAGTTTCCTCCTGTTTGGCTGAAGCCACCGAGCGCAATGGTCAGCATTCCGACGGGAACGAGATTTACGGAAGTAAATGCGCCGCCATTCTTGGCAGTCGGCTCCCCTTTCAGCGACAGCCAGACCGAAATCTGCTCGCCTTTCGCTACCGACAGCACGGAGCCGTTCTCGCCGATAGTCTCAATCAGATTTTTCAGAGATTCATTCCCATACAATTCGGGGGTAATCCCCGTAACGCCAATCGAGTCGGTGGTAACGCCATCTTTCTCCTGCAACGCGCGGTAAGACAGCGTGACCTGCAAATAATTGTGCGAGGGATTGCTCCCGTTATCATCCTTGTCATTGTATAGATATTCTCCGGAAGTTCAATACCCGTCGGCGGATTGAGAATCCGGGAGGTCAGAATCTCCAACGCGTAAAGACCGCCGTGTTCGGTCGGGTCCGGTAACGTGAGCGCAATGGATTTGAAATGCTTCCGCGCAATCACAGTGGAAATTTCAATCGAACTGCTGTCCGCGTAGAGCGTCATGTTGTTATCCTGAAACAGTTCCAACAACTTCGCCCGCCACTCGGTAATATCATCCGGCAACGGATAAACCGGGCTGATGCCAAGTTCGGAAACCGCCCGTTGTACATTCTGCATTGTTCAATGGAAACCTGCGGAACGCTCTCATGGTCCACACCGTTTTCGGTAATGGCGTAATGTCCGAACGCCGAGGCGATTATCGTAACACCGGACGAAATGTAGATGGACTGTGCCACCATTTGGGTTTTGTTTCCCGCACCGATTGCCGCAGCAGCGTCCGCCCCCTCGTAAGCGGTGGTTGAAGAGGGATTGAAGTGGTCGGGGTAACCTGACCGAGCATCAACCATTCCGCCCGTAATGTTGATTTTCATTCCCGAAGTTGTTGTCGTATTCACACCGGAGGATAAACCGTCCGCACAGCCAATGCCCGATTTTGCAACCCCTCCGACCGCTGTGACGGTTCCGCCGTTGATATGGATGGAGTAACTGTTGCTGTACTGCCCCGTATATTGGTCCTGCAAAGAGTCCCCGTCGCCGATGCCTGCCGCCCAACGACCGCCCTCGGCATTGACTTTCCCGCCGTTGATGGTAATGGAGGTTGCAGTTGCGGCGCTGTTCAGACCGCCGCCGATGCCTGCCGCCTGATGTCCGCCAAAGGCATGAATCTCACCGCCGTTGATGATAATGGTCCCGGGGGGTCCCGTTGTATAACTCCGCCCGTAAGAGGACGTGGTATTGTAGGTTACACCGCCGCCAATACCCGCGCCACCTGCAAGTTGATTGGTTGTGGTTCCGACAGGCGAACCATAACCTTTGTCTTCACCGCCTTTCGGAAAATTGGTAGTGTCGCTCGGATTGTTGGATGAATTCTCTGCCGCCACGTAATGACCGCCATAGGCGAATACAGACCCGTTGCTCTGCTGAATCGTCAGGGTTGAGCCGCGGTCAACCTGAATGCCCGCGAATCCGCCGCCGCTTTGCGAACTTGCATAGACGTTGCCTGAAGTGACGGTACAGCTGTTGACACCCGCGTAAAAAGTATTGGTCCCGCGGAATGCCACTTCGACTTCCGAATTGTCGGTAATCAGAAGCGGACAGACCTGCGCTTTCGTTCCCCAACCGAGAGTGGTCGAAACACGATACAAATCCCGAACGGTACTCCCGCTTTTCGTGTCCTTGTCCTGCGAATATCTGCGGTCCATCTTCACACTGTCAAACAGAAGCGTGACACCTGTTGCGCCGCTGACCGTGACCGAGAAAACACCGTTCTGAATCAGAATGTTTTTGCCGTTATGCTCGGAAGTAATCAGCACGGCACCCGAATCAAACGTATAGTCCGCTTCCGCGGCGGAGGCGGGAAGAAGAAAGCCGAACGGAACCGTCAGCACCGTTGCCAATACCAAGCAGAACGCCATCGCGCCCGCAATCCGTCTTCCGAATTTCGTTTTCATTTTCCCACCTCCTTTCATCGAAATCCCGTGACGCCCTTTCCGCGCCCTACGCGCATAGAAACGGAGTTTTTCACCACGCCGCTGTTTCCGAACACGAAGCCTGCGCCGTTCGGGCATCCGCTCAACTTTACGTTTGCAGAATACCCCACGATGACCCCTCCGTTGACAGCGGCAAAAGAGCCGACCCTATTGTTTTGGTTGTTGCTTGCCATTCCGATTCCTCCCCTACCGCATTTGAAATTGTAAGATAAAAAAAACCGATTGCAACCGCAGGATGGTATCCGTATACCATCCCTCAGAAATTGCAACCGGGCTGACTTTCCCATCAGAAAAGACCCAAGGCTTTGCGTCGCCGCCTCACGACGGTTTTGCCAAATATTCACTTTTGTTTTTGCTGAGGCTATTATAGCACAAGTTTCCTCCTCTGTCAAGCATTTTTCCCGTTTCCCGATAAAATCCACGAAACACTCATTTTTCCGATTTTTTTAATTCTCTTTTGTTGTTTTTGATTACATCAATTCGACCGTTTTGTGCAAAAAACAACCCGAACACCGCCATATCGCGCAGTAAATTCGGGTTGTTTTTGGTTTTTTTACCATATCGAGCCAAAAAGGCAGGTGCGACAAGGATTTCTGACACGTGCCGTTTTACTCCGGAGCAATCTCAAGTGCCAGCCGAATCATCTCGCCGAAAGCATTCTGCCGCTCCTCGGCGGTTGTCTCCTCGCCCGTGAGGATATGATTGGAAACGGTGCAGATTGCCAACGCATTCTTTCCCAGCCTTGCGGCGTTCATATAGAGTGCCGCCGCTTCCATCTCCACTGCCAACACGCCCATTTTCGCCCAACGGTCGTTGACGGTCGGGTCGTCGCCGTAGAACACGTCGGTGGAAAGCAGACTGCCGACGTGGTAGGTCGCGCCCGCCAATTCCGCCTGTCTGACGCTCTCGGCAAGCAAGCGATAGTTGCAAATCGGCGCGAAAGTCCCGGGGAGTCCGAAATTTGCCGCGTAATTGGAATCGGTCGATGCCCCCATGCCGAACACAAGGTCACGGACACGGACCTCGGGCTTGATTGCACCGGCGGTCCCGATGCGGATGATATTCTCCACACCGAACACGCGGAACAACTCGTAGGAATAGATGCCCATGGACGGCATTCCCATCCCGCTCGCCATGACCGAGACGCGTTTGCCGTGGTAGGTTCCGGTATAGCCCTGCACGCCTCTGATATTATTGACAAGTTTTGCATTCTCCAGCCACTCCCTTGCAATCATCTGCGCCCGCAGGGGGTCGCCCGGCATCAGGACCGTATGTGCAAAGTCTGCGGGGGTTGCGGCGATATGCGCCGTCGGATACAGTTCCGCCATGTGTTTCTCCTTTTTAAGACCTCGGGGCTAAGACCTCGGGGCTTTGCCCCGAACCCCACTTAGGAAACTTCTTGAAAGAAGTTTCCTAAGAACTTTCAAGAACTTTCAGCAAGGGGGTATTGAGGTAGCCATTATGGTAGTACAAATTTTATACGGATTGCTTTTTGGGTTTGATTTTATGCCACACGCGGGCGGCAAAGGTTCGTCCCATATGGAAAAGGTGCCGCACGGGATAAATCAGGTTCCACACGCGCGCATACAGTCGGTAGGACCGTGCGGTTGACAGGATGTGCCGTCGACCTCGGTAGAACTCCGAAACGTAGCCCAGCACCCACGCGTCGGGAACATGCTCTTTCACGTAGGTGTTATCCCCGCGGATGATATATTCCCCGTCCCGCACACCGATAATACGGTGCAGGATATATTTTCCGTCGGGGCGGCGGTAGAGCGGCAGGTCGTATTTTTTCAGCCGTTCGGCTCCGACGGGCAGGACAATCACGCGGTCCCGTCGGTTGCGGAGCATGGGTCGCATACTGCACCCGACCGTGGTGCTGACATAAAACCCCTGCTCGGCAAGTTGTCGCTCAATGTTGCCGTTCGGCTCTGCGGTTTCCGTCATTCGAGAATTCCGTTTGTGCGGAACTGTTCCACCAGACGTGCCGCATCCTGCGCGGCGGTCTCGCGGTCCACGTCGTATTCCGCCAGCATGGCGTCCACCAATTCGTCAAGCGTAACGTCCGCTTCATTCAGTTTCTTCCACAAAAACGCGCCCGTTTCGTTCAGCCGAACCATTCCGTGAAAGGTTTTGCTCGTCTCTCCAACTGCCACGGCAATGTAGGAATCGCCGACTTTCTGAATGGTAAAATCCTTTTTGATTCGCATATGCTTCTCCTTTTCGGTCACTGACCGTTATATTTCATGGCTTCGTAAGCGACTTTTGCCGCTTCATCGGAAATCGTGCAGGACAGAATCCAGAACGGCACCGCCCGCACCAAAGCATCCATCAGTATCAGTTGTTTGTTAACCGAGGACCGTGTGCCGCGCAGGTAAAGTTGATGGACCAGACGCCCGATAGCATCCTCCTGCGCCGCGCGGCGGATGGAATTGACCTCTCCGCGTTCGATAAAGCAGATGGCGCGAAGCGGAGCGGAAATATTTTCGCCCCAGTTCTCTTTTCCGTTCCAAGGGGTTCCGAATGCCGTCACCGAGCCATCCGGCTCCACACGGAACAGCGGTTTATCCCCGTTGAGGACCCGCGCGTGCGGGATATTTTTGAGCCACAGTGCCGTATGCGTGGATTTTCCGACCCCGCTCTTGGCAGTAAAGGCATAGGCACTCCCGTCCACCTCGACAACCGAGGCGTGCATCAGAAAGATATTATAATCCGGAAGAGTTTCGCAGATATGGCGGTAAAGACAGATGCTTTCGCAATAAGCGGCGGAAAAATCCCCGTTTTTCTGCTCCTCGCGCAGTTCTTTCTCACTCGCCGACACGGAAAACGCATATTCGTCTCCCTCACAGATGTAATCGGCGCACTGCCGCTCGATAAACCCGTATCGGTTCTCAATCCGGATACGGATTTCGGCAAGGCGGATAATAAACATAGGCGTTATTCGCTCCGTTCTGTTGGTTTCTGTTTTATGATAGATTTATTATAGCATATCGGAAGCATTTTGTCAACCTGATTGGATAATTTCACAAAAAAAAGCCCGCGCCGGCGGGCTTTTTTCATTATGCAAAACGGGTTTCAATGTGCCTTTGGATATATTGCTCCATTTCGGTAACGGGAACGTCCAGCGCAAGCGACAATTCGGTATACAGATACCGCTTGGCATCCTCGGCAAATCCCCGTTCGGTTTCCGAGATACGCTGCGTCCTCGAACTCCCCCGCAAACGGCTGACCCGTTCCCGCACGGTTTTGATGACCCGCACCCATTCGGACGGTGCGTGGGTGTGCATGGCTTCGGTGTACCGCAAGAGCAGTGCCTTGGCGTTCGGCTCTTCAAACGCCTCCATTTCGGGAATCTCGTTCAGCAAGCGGTTCGCCTCCTCGGTTGTCAGCAGACGGCGCAGAAAAACGCTTTCGCTGTCAATCGGCACATACAGCACACCGCCGTTGTTGCGGAACGGATGAAGCACATAGTACAGCCTGTCCGCAGGCATACCGCACAGGGGCGCGCGGCAAACGTCCGCGACACGGCAGACCCCCTCCGAAGCATAATAGACACACTCGCCGACCGCAAACATTGTCACATCCCCCTCTCCTCGTATCTTTCGGTATCTTTCTTATATATTATACCATATTTTTTGCCAAAATGGGAACCACAATATCAATTTTTCTATATTTTTTTACGGTTTGCACACAAAAATCCCTCTTGCGGTCCTCGCAAAAGGGATTTTGTTCTGATTCGGTTGTCATTTGTCCCCGTCAGGATACGTCCGTCGGGGGTTCCGACTGCTCCTCGCCGTCCGTTTCTTCGTCGTCATCGTCGGGTCTTGCAATCTGCGCTTCAATCATCATATCCTTGACTTTCATCAACCGCGTGGTATTTCCGCGCTCGTTTTCGTCAAGGCGCATCCGAATGGTGCGAATGACCTCCAGATACTGCGGCATCAGAATATACTCCAACGCGTTGACCCGCCGGCGGGTCCGCTCAATTTCTTCTGCGAGAAGTTGTGCGGTCTTTTCCAATTCCGCCATTCGGAGCAGGTCCTCCAGAATGCCGTTCAGCGCCTGCACCGACGCATCCAGTTCACCCGTGGTAAACGCCATGCCGTAATTGTAACTGTCGGTGTTTCCCTCGGCGTAAACCTGCAACCGAAAGACCGGAACGTCCACGCTCATGCAGTTGTGGAAAGACACGTCAAGTGTCCCCTCTTTTTTGGGACAAATCAGCGCCTCCTCCAACATTTGCGGCGGATTGACCGCACCCGCAACCGTGAAGCCGCCGTAAACCGTTGCAAGCGATTGTTCCACCTTTTCCCGCAACGCCTTATCTTCTCTGACGACATCCATAAAACGGCGCATCAGTTCATCGCGCTTGTCCTTGAGCAGTTTGTGTCCCCGACGGGCAGTCTGATAGCGGGCTTGGTACCGCTTCATTTCCATTCTGGTCGGGTTGACCTGTACGCCTGCCATTCCGCTATTCCTCCCGCTTTAATTTTCGGACTTTTCCTGCTTCTTCCAATACTTTTCCAACAGTGCGGGCTTGATACGTTTCATCTCACCCTTTGGCAGAATGGAAAGCAATTTCCAACCAAGGTCCAGAGTTTCCTCAATGGAGCGGTTTTCATAGAAGCCCTGATTGATATACTCCGCTTCAAACGCGTCCGCAAATTTTGCATACAGACGGTCGACGGGAGAAAGTGCCGCCTCACCGAGAACCACCATCAACTCTCTCGCTTCCTTGCCTCTTGCATAGGCGGAGAACAACTGGTTCATCGTGTCGGCATGGTCCTCGCGCGTCTTGCCCGCGCCGATTCCCTTGTCTTTCAGACGGGAAAGCGACGGCAGAACGTCCACAGGCGGCAGGCATCCCTTGCGGTAGAGTTCCCGCGACAGAATAATCTGTCCCTCGGTGATATAACCGGTCAGGTCGGGAATCGGGTGGGTCTTGTCATCCTCCGGCATCGACAGAATCGGAATCATGGTGATGGACCCCTCGGACCCCATCTTCCGCCCCGCACGCTCATAAAGCGTGGCAAGGTCGGTGTACAGGTAGCCCGGGTATCCGCGCCGCCCGGGGACCTCCTTACGCGCGGCGGAAACCTCGCGCAGAGCCTCGGCATAGTTGGTAATATCGGTCATAATGACCAGAACGTGCATATTGCAGTCGAACGCCAGATATTCCGCGGCGGTCAGTGCCATACGCGGGGTATTGATACGCTCGATTGCCGCGTCGGACGCAAGGTTGATAAACAGCACCGTGCGGTCCAGCGCGCCGGTCTTGCGGAAGTCCGAGATGAAGAAGTCGGCTTCCTCAAAGGTGATACCGATTGCGGCAAACACAACTGCGAACTTTTCGTCTGTCCCCCGCACCTTTGCCTGACGCGCAATCTGCGCGGCGAGATTTGCGTGCGGAAGTCCGGACCCCGAGAAGATCGGCAGTTTCTGACCGCGGACCAACGTGTTCAGTCCGTCGATACTGGAAACGCCCGTCTGAATGAATTCGGACGGATAGTACCGCGCCGCGGGGTTAATCGGCGTACCGTTAATATCAAGGCTCTTTTCGGGAATGATACGCGCGCCGCCGTCAATCGGCTCGCCCATCCCGTTGAAGATACGACCGAGCATATTCTTCGACACGGGCAGTTCCACGCTGTGTCCCGAAAAACGGACCTTACTGTTTGCAAGGTTGACACCCGCCGCCGATTCAAAAAGTTGGACCAAAACATTCTTTCCGTCCACTTCCAGTACGCGGCAACGGCGGACCTCTCCGTCGGGCAGTTCAATCTCGCCCAACTCGTCGTATTTCACGCCCTCAACCTGACGCACCAGCATCAGCGGTCCCGCAACCTCTTCAATGGTTCTGTATTCACGAATCATGACTTACTCCTCCTCGCGCGCCTGTTCGATGAGCGTGTTCACCGCGGAGGTGATTTCCTGCTCAATCTTCGCGAATTCCTGTTTGTAGTCGGCTTCGGGAACGGTCTTGGCTCTTGCAATCCGCTCATGCACGGGCATCTCGCAGACTGCCTCGATGTCCGCCCCCGCTCTGACCGCCCGCAGTGCCTCGTCGTTGTAGCGGAAAATCAGGTGCATCATCGCATACTGCTTTTCCAGTGAGGTGTAACTGTCCACGTCCAGAAACGCGTTCTGTTGCAGGAAATCCTCACGGATGGACTGCGCCACGTCCAACTTGATGCGGTCCTCGGGCGACAGTGCGTCCATACCGACCAGTTTGACAATCTCCTGCAGGTCGGATTCCTCCTGCAACACCTTCAGACACCGTCCCGTCAGGTTGTTCCAGTCCTTGGAGATATGCTCCGAGAACCAGTCGGACAGACGGTCGCGGTAAAGCGAATAGGAGTTCAGCCAGTTGATTGCAGGGAAATGCCGACGGTAAGCCAGAGACGAATCCAGCCCCCAGAACACCTTGACGATACGCAGGGTCGCCTGCGTGACCGGCTCGGAAATATCGCCGCCCTGCGGAGACACCGCACCGATTGCCGAGAGCGCGCCCTCGCGGTTGTCGTCACCGAGACAGACCACCTTGCCCGCGCGCTCGTAGAACTGCGCAAGACGCGAAGTCAGGTACGCGGGATAGCCCTCTTCACCCGGCATCTCCTCCAGACGTCCCGACATTTCGCGGAGTGCCTCCGCCCAACGGGAGGTCGAGTCGGCAATGACCGCAACCGAGTACCCCATGTCGCGGAAATATTCCGCAATCGTGATTCCCGTATAAATCGACGCCTCGCGCGCCGCAACCGGCATATCCGAGGTGTTCGCAATCAGCACCGTGCGTTCCATCAGCGATTTCCCGGTTTTGGGGTCGACCAATTCGGGGAATTCGCGCAGAACGTCGGTCATTTCGTTTCCGCGTTCGCCGCAACCGATATAGACCACAAGGTCCACGTCGCTCCACTTTGCCAACTGATGCTGGACAACGGTCTTGCCCGAACCGAACGGTCCCGGGACACACGCGGTTCCGCCTTTTGCAATCGGGAACAGCGCGTCAATCGGGCGCTGACCCGTAATCATCGGGTCAACGGGCGGGAGTTTCTTTTGATAGGGTCTCGACACACGGACGGGCCACTTCTGCATCAGCGTCAGGTCCTCCATTGTGCCGTTCGGAAGTTTGATGCGCCCGATGCGGTCGGTGATGCGGTAATCTCCCGTGCGCAATTCGACCAGTGTTCCGTTCATTTTCGGCGGGACCATGATTTTATGCAGAATCACGTCATTTTCCTGCACGGTTCCGAGAATATCGCCCGCGCCGACTTCTTCGCCAAAGCCCTTTGCGGCTTCAAAATGCCAGACCTTTTCGCGGTCCAGCGCAGGTTCGTCCAATCCTCTGACGAGGTTGGAGCCGACTTTCTCCCGCATTGCTTCAAGCGGACGCTGAATGCCGTCAAAAATATTGGTCAGAAGCCCCGGACCGAGTTCCACGGACAGCGGCGCGCCGGTGGATACCACCTTGTCGCCTCTTCCGAGTCCCGCCGTTTCCTCATAAACCTGAATCGAGGCGCGGTCCCCGTGCATTTCGATGATTTCGCCGATGAGTTTCTTCGGACCGACACGCACCACGTCGAACAGGTCCGCTTCCCGCATTCCCTCGGCAATGACCAACGGTCCCGATACCTTTCTGATTTTTCCTTCTACCATTGGTTACAGTTCCTTTCCGTTAATTGGAGTCCTTGAAAAGAATGTCCGCGCCGACCGCCCGTTCCACTGCGTGACGCAGGTTGTTCATACCGTATCCCATTGAGCCTTCCTGCCCCGGGATTGACACGATTGCGGGAATCGGCAAATCGCGATACTTTGCCATTTCTTCCTCCAACTCCATCGCAAAATTCTCGGTGATGAAAATCACGCCGAACTCCTGCGATTTCGCCATTGCATGCAGTTCTTTCGCGGCGTCGGTGACGTTTTCCGCCTCCCGTACCGCGAACCCGAGCGCCATAAACCCCTGCACCGCGTCCCGCCGTCCGATAATTCCGATTTTATACATAATTCCGCCGCATCCTTTCCCGCAGAGCATCGGTTCCGAGTCCTACGCTTTTGCCTGCCAGAAGAATGCGCAGGTTTTTGACCTCATACTCCCGTCCGATGAGATACCCGACAAGGATTTCCGCGCCGAACGGCACCATCTTCGCCTCGCGCGCAACTTCCATCAGTTCATCGTCCGCAACGCGCTCAAGCGCCGCCATGGTACGGTCGGTTTCCGCCGCCTGTTTCGCAAACTGCGCACAGTCGGTATGGTAGAGTCGGAAAAGAAGTGTCTCCTCTCCTGCCGCGCTCCACGCCGCCAAATCCGCCTCGTTGATACTGCCGCCCGAGAGGAAGAACTCCCCGAGCGTCCGCCGCCCGACCTCGCCGCCCATTCTGCACCCTCTGAGTGCAATCATGACGTTGGTCAGGTCAATGCGCCGCACAACCAATTTTTCCGCCAACGCAATGCCGCTCTCTTTCGCAAGCGCAAGCATCCCCGCATAGCAGGCGCGGTCGAGAATGCTGTCCACCACGCGCGGGTCACCCGTCCGCTCCAACTGTCCGCAGGCATCGCGCGCGGCGGACGCAAACGGTTCGGGCAACAGCCCGAATTCCCGCTTTTCCACCGCTTTGCGTACCGTGTCTGTCGGAATTCCGCCAAAGAGGCGAATCAGCATCCGGTCGCAGTCCAGTCCGCGCCGCAGGCATTTGATTGCCGATTTGATGTTGTTGCAGTCATACGGCAAAAGCCATATCTTCGCAAATGCGGCACCGTCCGCCGAGGACAGCACCTCACGGTAGCCCTCCGAAAGCCGCGCCGTCAGCGTTGCTTCGCGGTCAAAAGCCCCCGTTTCCGGATTGCGGATAATTCCGAAATTCCATTCGTCCAGAAACGCCACGCAGGCGTCGACGCTGTCGCAAGCAAGCAACCGTTCCAGTCGCTCCTGCCCCACCAGCGCGTTTTCCAGCGTTCGGATTCGAGCACCGGCATACAGATAGTTGTTATCCATTGCCGACCTCCTCAAATCGTTGTCCTGACGTCAAACAGCGCCTGTGCGACCTCTGCCTCCAACTCGCGATGCAACTGCCCGAACAGCATTTCGAGCGAGCAGTTGGATTCCACATCGCCGTAGCGCAGAACCACACCGCCGTCAATGTTGAGCGTGTTTTTTGACAGGACCAGTTTTTCAATCCGTCCCGCGGGCAGACGCGAACTGTTGGCATAGCGCTTTTTCACGTTTTCCAACACGTCTTTTCCGCAACTTTCACGGTCCCGTTTGTTCATCAGGACCTCAAACTGCTCAATCGGCTCGCTCTCTTCCCCGTAGGTCGCCAGATTCTGCGCCTCGGTGTCCGCCTGCTCGATGAGCGCCGCCGACAACAATCCCGCAAGCAGGTCGGTATACTTTTCTTTCGGAAGCCCCAATACCCATTCCTTGGCGCCGTCAAAAACGCCGTCGATGAGTTGGCTTTCCTGCGCCTGCAGGATGTTCCGTTTTTTCATTGCCGCCGCCGCTTTCGCCCGTGCAATCATATCGGCGCCTTTTGCCTGCGCGTCCTCCGAGAGTTTGTCTCGGATTTCCTGCACGCGGGCGTCGTAATCGGCGTTGATTCGGTCGCATTCCGCCTGTGCGTCGGCAAGAATTCCGTTTGCCCGCGCCTGCGCGTCGGCAAGAATTTTATCGGTAATCCGATTGATTCCGTTCGTTGCCACTGTTCCGTCTCCTTTTCTGTTTGGTGATTGACCGTGCCTTGCGGCTTACAGAATCATCAACAGGGAAATCAGCAGGGCAAGAATCGCGTAAAGTTCGACGAACGACGCGGAAATGACCGCTTTACCGACGGCATCCGGCTTCTTTGCAAGCACCGAGATACCGGACGCGGCAACCTCACCCTGACGGATTGCGGAATACAGACCGCCGAACGCAATCGGCAGAGCCGCAACGAGGAAGTATGCGCCGCGACCGACCGTCAGTTCAATCGTCTTGTTCCCCATGATGCCGGACTGAACCAGAATCATGAACGAGGTGACCATTCCGTAAATGCCCTGCGTCATCGGCAGCGCCTGGAGCAGCATGGATTTACCGTACTTGTTGGGTTCTTCGCTGATGAGTCCTGCAGTCGCTCTTGCAACGAGGTTGACCCCTCGTGCCGAGCCGATACCGGGCAGAACGGTGGCAAGGACGGCGCCGAGAATGGCAAGGTTGGTTCCTGTGAACATTTCTTCGATGAGTTTGAACATGGTTTTTGTCTCCTTATTTTGTTTTTTGTTTTATTTTGAATTTTGGGACAACGATTCAGGTTTCCGCAGGTTCTGCGGGGTCCTCGGTGTAATCCGACGAGGGTTCGGCAGGCTCAAAGATATCGCCGCCGTCCTCATAGAATTTGCCGAAGAATTCGATATACTGGAGTCGTGCCGCGTGGACGAAAGTTCCGAGCAGGTTAATGGCAATGTTGAACAGATGCCCCACAATCAGGACCAGAAGCATGAGGACAAAGCCGCCGACACCCGACGACCCGAGCGCCGTAATCATATTGATAACCTGCCCGATGACACCCGCGACCAGACCGAGCGCCAGAATTCGGGAATAGGACATGAGGTCGGATGCAAAGCTGATGAGCGAATAAAGACCGCCCAATCCTTTGACAAGCCACCCGCCAAACGATTTCTGCCCCACGCCTTTGAGGAGCAGGATACCGACCACGCCGCCGATCATGAGATAGGTTGCAACTCCCGCAAGAGAGGCAAACATCGCCTTGGTCGCGTCGCTCATGCCCTCTCCCATCATCTTCATGCCGATGAACATATTCGGTGCCGCAAGATCAATCCCCGCGAACAGCACCCAGAACGGAACGGTCCCGCAGATTGCCTCCGCGCGGTGACCGCTCTTCCACGTCTGTACCATATTGACCGCCATACCCGCGACCAGATGGACCTCTCCCACCGCCAGCGACAGAATCAGGAAGGATACCGCCGACGACACGGGATTGAACAGAAGACCGTTTGCGAAAAAGTGACCGATTTTCGTGCTTTCGGGATTCTCAATGCCCATAAAGTTCTTCATGATGGCAACCGGCAAATCCCCGAACCAACCGCCGAACACCACGCCGAGGATGGTACAGGAAATTCCGCACCACGCAAACATGGAAAGCATCCGCCGCATGGCGGGTTTCGGGTTCAGCAGTTTGATGCCTGCGATACAGCCGAGCGTCAGGAGCAGTCCGTAGCCCACGTCCGCGAACATCATACCGAAAATCACGAAATAGAAGATTGACATGATGAAAGTCGGGTCGAACTTGCCGTACTTCGGGTAGGAATACATGCCGATGACCCACTCGAAATTTTGCGCAAATTTGTTGTTGCGGAGCAGGACCGGCGGGTTTTCGCCCGCTTCCGGCTCGTCCGTTTCATAGGCACACTCGAATTTTCCGAGAACCGCCGTCACCGCATCCTCCATGCGCTCGGGGAACCATCCCTCAAGCACCGCGCAGGATTCGGTTGCCGCCAGTTTCTGCTTCAGTTCCGCGACCCGCAGTCCCGTCGCTTCCACATCGTGAAGAATCTCGATTTCATCCAGCGCTTCCGCGCAGTCGCAGAGGCTTTCTTCTTTTCTGACCGCATCCTCTTCCAGTTCCGCCAACCTTGCCTCGGCATCACGGGAAGCGGTCAGGGCGGTTCCCGTGACCCCTGTAAACTCCTGCCGCACAAAGCCGCAGGTCGCAAGTGCCGCACCGGTTTCGGTTTCCTTTTCTTTCAGGAACGTAACCGCCCAATAACCGTACTTTTCGTCCTCAAAAACCGCTTCCGTTGCGCATCCGACCTCTGTCAGAGCCGCCGTAACGCGTTCGTCGGAAACGGTCAGCGGGATTGAACCGAGCCACGTTTTCGTTTTCGCCGTTTCGGTATCCGACAGCGGTGCGTCATAATCCAGCCACGGTTGAAGTGATTCAAACAGAGCCGCCAACTTGGTATGTTCGCTCTCCCCCGCCCGGATTTCCTCCTGCAACCGTTCCGCCGCTTTCACGGTTTCCCATGCGCGCGCTGCGTCTCCGCTCTCCGCAAACGCCTGTTGGTCCACCGCATGGACCCGTCTGCGGAAGCGCATTTTGCGTGTGCTGTAGCGGGACAGGACCGGCAGAACCGCATCCACTTCCGCCACACGTCGGCGTGCGTCGGTCAACTCCGCGTCGCAATCCACCCGTGAAAGTTTCTGCGCACTTCGTTCGGCGTCAAGGCTCTGCACCTGCACGCACCGCAACCGCATCAGGCTTCGCACCAATCGGTCGGCGTCATCTCGGAAAACGAAAGCGGTCAGCTTTTTCATATTGCTTACCGACATTTCGCGTCCAACCCTCCGATTACAATTTTTTCCGCACTTTTACGGTTCAGTCTTGCCCTCGTCGCAACTTCCTCCGCTTCGGCTTTGGTTTCCTCCATGACCCGTTCGGTCATCTCGGCGATCTTCTCGCGAATCTGCTCCAGCATTCCCGCAAGTTCGCCCGAAACGGTTTTCTCGGTTGCCTGACAGCGCTCCTCGCCCGCTCGGACCGCATCCGCTTTCATCGCCTTTGCCTGTTCTTCGGCGTCGGCAACGAGCCGTGCGGCATCCCGTTCGGCTTTCCTGATTTTTTCCAACGTATCCTTTGACATAAACTCCCCTCTCTATCAGTCGGTTTGTCATTCGATGCGGAGAATTTCCGCATATCAGAAAATGCGTTTTTCCCATCTCCTGATGACATCCCTGTTATTATACCACATTTTCCCTCGCTTTTCAAGGGGTTTGCGGCACTCTGTCCATGAAATTTGTTAATTTTTTATCGAAGTTCGGCGCTTTTTGTCCGTCTGTCGGGTCAACCGCCTGATTTGCCTCGGCGGAAGCAGGGTTTCCTCCACCAGATTCCAGACCCATTCCTCGGTCCGCAAGACCGTCCCGTCCAGTTCCGCGGTCAAAAGGACGCGGCAAAGGGCAGATTCCGTCGGTTGCGCCCGCGCGGCGACGCGCAATCTGCGGGTCCGTCTGCGCGCCCGCTCCGCATTGCTTTCCGCCGCAAGATACTCCGCTCTTGCCCGCTCTCCCTCCTCGCGGGACAGCCGCCGGAACAGCATCCCGCCGCGCCGCTCGGTAAAATCGGTCAGCCGCGCATACGCCTGCGGGACCGACAGGGATAACTCCGCCGTAAGAAGAACGGCATAGCCCTCCCGCACCGTGATTCTACGAACCGCAGTTCCGTTTTCCATCCGTCATCACCTCCGAGAGCAGTATATTCCACTGCCCGCAGGGAGGGTCAGGAAAGCAATCGGGGCGCATAGTGTCCTCCTGCCGCTACGCCCACAGGTCACGCCTTCTCGCGTTCCATTTCCTCCACATGCCGTTTCAGGGCTTCAAACGATTCGTCGCTGATGTCATGTTCCATCTTGCAGGCATCCTCAGCGGCAACCTTTTCCTCCACGCCGAGCAGGGTCAGAATGCGTGTCAGCACCCGATGCCGTTCGTAAATTTTTCCCGCCAGTTCCGCGCCTGCTTCGGTCAGGGTCAGATAGCCGTTTTCATCCATATTGACGTATCCGCCGCCGCGCAACAGTCCCATTGCGTGGCTGACGCTCGGTTTGCTGAATCCCATATATTCTCCCACGTCAATCGACCGCACATACGGACTTTTCTGTGAGAGAATCAGGATGGTCTCAAGGTACATTTCTCCGGATTCCTGTATTTTCATGGATTTTCCTCTTTCCCTATATATTATTACTATTATACCGCATCCGCGCGGCTTTGTCAAGGTTTTACGCACCATTTTTCCTTTTTCCGCATACCGTGATAACGATACAGCGGCAGATTCTTCCCCTGTCGCGCGAAAGGAGAAAAATACATGGAGGAAAGACAGAACCGAGACACCCCCGAGGTGCCGACCCCCGCGCCGGAGCCGACCCCGACCCCAATGCCGGAGAGAGAGATGCCCGCCGAAACGGGTGTCGGATACCTGATCGTTCGCGTTACCACCGCGCGCGGTGCAATTCCGCTGGAGGGTGCGCGGGTGGACATCCGCACATACGAGGATGAAAAGGGCAGTGACCCGACTTCACGGGGAGACATCGTCGCCTCCCTGATTACAGGCAGGGATGGCAGTACGGTCCGCGTCCCGCTTCCAACGCCGCCCGCCGCTTCAAGCGAAAGTCCCGGGTCAAATCAACCCTACGCACGCTACTCTGCCGATGTGTTTCTTGACGGCTACCGCAGGCAAAGTTACCTCGGCATTCCGATTTTTGACGGTATCACCTCTCTGCAATCCGCCGTCCTGATTCCGCTTCCTGAGGACGGTTCGGGCGGGACCATCCCCGAGGACACCCAATATTTCCCCGAAACGGGCTACCCCGAACTTTGAGAAAGGAGGACCGCGACCATGCCGACCGTTCCAACCATCCCCGAAACCATCACTGTTCACCTCGGCGCGCCGCAATCGGACGCCGCAAACGTGACGGTCCCGTTTCTTGACTACATCGCGAACGTCGCCTCCAGTGAAATCTATCCCACATGGCCCGAAAATGCCATCCGCGCCAACATCTACGCGCAGGTCTCGTTTGCGCTGAACCGCATCTGGACCGAATACTACCGCACGCGCGGCTACGATTTCGACATTACCAACAACACCGCCTACGACCAAGCATTCGTAAACGGGCGGGAAACCTTTGAAAATGTCCGTCGGATTGCCTCTGAGTTGTTCGACGACTATATCCGCCGCGAGGGCAGTGTGGCACCGCTGTTCGCGCAATACTGCAACGGGACCACCGTGACCTGCAACGGGCTTTCCCAGTGGGGTACGGTCACGCTTGCAAACCGCGGGCTGACGCCGTTCGAGATTCTGCAGTACTACTACGGCAACGACATCGAATTGGTGCGCGATGCGCCGGTTGAAGGTATCGGACCGAGCGTTCCGCCCGTTCCGCTCCGTCTCGGCGCGATCAACGACGACGTGCGGACCGTGCAAATCCGGCTGAACCGCATCTCCAACAACTACCCCTCCATTCCGAAAATTCTTGCCACCGACGGCAGGTTCGGCGAGGACACCGAGGCGGCGGTCCGCCGCTTTCAGGAAATCTTCAACCTGGACCCCGACGGAATCGTCGGCAAATCGACGTGGTACACCATTCAGAACGTCTATATCGGGGTCAAGAAGTTGACCGACCTGAGCGCAGAGGGCATTCCGGAGGGAGAAGTCACGCCGATTTTCCCCGAAGTACTGAAAGAGGGCGACAGCGGGAACTACGTTTACAATCTGCAATACCTGCTCAATTACGTCGGGCAATACTATGACACCATCCCCGTGATTGCGATAGACGGCGTGTTCGGTCCCGAAACGCTCGCGGCGGTCAAGGCACTTCAGCGGACGTTTGGGCTTACCGAAGACGGCATTGTCGGGGTCCGGACATGGAACGCGCTTTACGACGCCTATCTCGGCATCATCCGCACCATTCCGACGCAGTATACCGAGGGCGTGACCGTCCCCTATCCGGGCGCGCCGCTCCGCGTGGGGTCGGATTCGGACTACGTGCGCCTGTTGCAGGAATACCTGAACTACATTGCGCAGTCCTATCCATCCATCCCAACCGTCAATCCGACGGGTTATTTCGGTCCGCGCACCGAGGAAGCGGTCATTGCTTTCAAGCGGGAATTCGGTCTGCCCGATGCAAACGGCGGCGTGGTGGACGCAACGGTCTGGAACGCCGTGACCGACATTTACAACACGCTCTATATCGGCGCGCGGCTGAATGACGGACAGTACCCGGGCTACACGCTCGGGCAATAAGGAGGTCAGAGTATGGAACCAACCGAAAACACCCCGATTGCGGCAGTCCTGAACCTGCAAACCTATCTGCGGCAGATTTCCTACGATACCCCCGGGATGACGCAACCGCCCGTCAACGGCAGTTTCGGCTATGCAACCCAACGGTCCCTTGAAGAATTTCAGGCGGCGCACAATCTGCCTGTAACCGGCATGGCGGATCAAGCCACATGGGAGGCGCTCTACGATGCCTATCGCGCGTCTCTCACGGCAAACGGTCCGCGCGAGCGGATGGACATTTTTCCGCGCGCACCGTCGGGAGGAATCCTGGAAACCGGCAGTCGCGGCTTTGCCGTCGCGGCGCTCCAACACATGCTGAGCCGCTTGGAGGAGAAATACGGCTCCATCGGGACCGTGGAGGTAACGGGTGAATTCTCCCCTGCCACCGCCGATGCGGTCAAGGCATTTCAGCGTTGCAACGCGTTCTCTCCGACAGGTGTTGTCACCGATGCCGTCTGGGATTCGATGGCACACCAGTATAATATCCTGTTTATCACAACACGGTAAAACGAAACAGGCTTCTCTCAGGAAGCCTGTTTTTCATGTGCTTTTCTTTTTTTCCGCAGGACCCATTCCGATGCCGGCGCAATCAGCAGAAACGCAAGGCAAAGGTAGACGAACAGATTCCCCACATGGTCGTACAGCGTTTTGTCGGTACGGAATTCCACAGAGCGGACCTCATAGCCATCCACCAGAGCACCAATCTGTGCCGTTGAGCGCCCATAGCGCGTAATGACGTCGGAAATCCCCGTATTCGCAGCACGGACGTAGGTCCTGCCGGTTTCGATTGCCCGCAACTGCGCCTGATACAGGTGCTGACGGACTGCCGCGGAATCATAGAACCACGAATCGTTACTGGAGATGACCATCAGAGCGGCACCGTCCCGCACGCTCTCAAGCGCAAGCCCCTCATAGATGGAATCGAAGCAAATCAGCGAACCGACCTTGCCCCACGAAGTCTCAAACAGCGCGGAGCCGCTCCCCGCCGTCAGGTCGTCATCCAATGCCGACAGTTCCGAGAGCGGCGGAATCAGCGTCGTAATCAACTTCCGCAAAGGAACGTATTCCCCGAACGGCACAAGATGGCGTTTGTCATAGCATGCCCCGGCGGAAAAACCGTCCTCCGGAGTAATAAGGAACAGGGAATTGTATTCGCGGCTCTCTTCATCGGTCCGGAGCGCACCGACAATCAACGTCACGTTGCAGTCCCGCACAAGTTCTTCAAGCCAGTCGGTCAGGGCGCGGTTTCGGCTCAGGTCATAAGGCAGTGCCGTTTCGGGCCAGACCACAAGCGCCGCGCCCTCTTCTGCCGCCTGCCGCGTCATTCCGCCATAGATGTCAAGAGTCGTCTGAAAACTTTCGGAATTCCATTTATCGTGTGAGTTGATATTTCCCTGAACGATGGCAACATCGGTCCCCGCCGCGCCAATCTTCCGCGGCAGATTCAGGCGCAAAAGCCCGAACAGATGATTGGCGGCAAACAGTCCGACCGCCAACATTACGCACAGCACGCGCTTCGGCTCGTTCAGAATCGCCATCGCCGCCAACGCATTGAATGCGACCAACAAAAAAGTAATGAAGTAAGACCCGAACAGCGAAGCGCTTTGCATCAGGGTCAGCAGTTTGATTTGCCCGAGGCACAGCCGCCCCCACGGGACCCCCGTCCATGTCAGCGTGGAGGACCACTCAAAGACAACCCAGAGCGCCGCAAAGAGAAACGGTTTCGCAATCGGATACCGTTTGACCGCCTGCGTTCGGCAAAGTGCCGCGAACCCGAGAAACATCAGTCCCCCGGGGAGCGCCTGCAACAGGGTCAGTCCGAGCCATCCCGCGATAACGACCGCGACCGACGCCCCGTTTCCGAGTCCCACAAAGTCCAGAGGGTAAAGATAAACGAACCAATGATACAGAATGAAATAAAAGACAAACACGGTGAAGAAACCGCAGCGATATGCCCGCCACAGGCTCACACCGCGGTCGGTCAGACGGTAAAGCGCCAACACAATCGGGACCATGGTCACCCACTCAAGCATTCCGACCTGCGGAAAAATCAGCGTCAGCGCCGTCAGCGCCGCTCCCAGCGCAAGTAACCCGCGCAGAATCCATGCCTCGCGTTTTGTCATGTCCCGTCCTCCCCTCTTTTTGGTTTCTTTTGTCCATTTTACATTCCGAACTCCCGCAGAAACCATATCTTCGCGGGGTCCAATTGTACGGTCTTTCCGTCAAGATACCCGAGCGGTCCCATCCCGTCGCGGAAACGAAACTGCAACCGGTAGGCGTAAAGTGCCTGAAATTTATAGCCCTTGGCACGGTCCGCACGGTTGACGCCGTACTTTCCGTCGCCCAGAAGCGGATGCCCGATGTGCGAAAGGTGTGCGCGAATCTGGTGTGTCCTCCCCGTCACCAGTTCCACCTCCAACAGGGTCAGGTCTCCCCGCTCCCGCACCACGCGGTACTTGGTGATGATTTCTTTGTACCCCGCCCGCTTCGTGTCGCTGACCGTTACGGTGTTGTTCGCGGCATCCTTGCGCAGATACCCGTGCAGGGTGTCCGCCTGTTTCGGCATTTTCCCGTGGACCACGCAATAATAGAACTTCCGCACCTCGTCGTTGCGGATTTTTTCGTTCATTTCCCGCAGAGCGACCGCGTTCTTCGCGGCAATCACGATACCGCCCGTGTTACGGTCAATGCGGTTGCAGAGCGCGGGTGCAAAGGACTGCTCGGCGGCAGGGTCGTATTCCCCTTTTTGCGTCAGGTATGCCTTGACGTGCAGAATCAGCGTGTTCTCCCCTGCGGCGGTGTCCTCGTGGACCAGAACCCCGGGTCGCTTGTTGAGCAGCAGGATGTTTTCATCCTCATAAACGATGTCCAGTTTCGGCACAATCCGTTCCGCGGCGCCGCTGTCCTTTTCGGGCGAATCGAAAAATTCGTCTCGGATAAACAGTTGCACCTCGTCCCCCTCGCAGAGCATTCGGTTCTGCTCGGCTTTGGCGCGGTTGACCTTGATTTTTTTCGTGCGGATGTACTTGTACATCAAAGACTGCGGCAGTCCTTTCACCGCCTTGGAAAGGAATTTGTCAAGCCGCTGTCCCGCGTCATTTTTCCCGATTTTCAGAATTCTCATATACAAAGCGCGGAGAGACGCGACCCGTCTCCCCGCTCTCCTTTGATGATTGTCGGCTCAGAGTGTACCGAAGATACGGTCGCCCGCATCGCCCAGACCCGGGATGATATACGCGTGGTCGTTGAGGCACTCATCAAGCGCCGCGGTGTAAATATCCACGTCGGGATGCGCCTCCTGCACTTTCTTCACGCCCTCCGGTGCCGCAACAAGGCACATAAAGCGAATGTGCTTGCAGCCCCGCTTCTTGAGCATATGGAGCGCGTCGATGGCGGAGCCGCCCGTTGCCAGCATCGGGTCGACAAGGATGACGATGCGGTCGTCGATGTCGGGCGGGAGTTTGCAGTAGTATTCCACCGGCAGATGCGTTGCGGGGTCGCGGTACAGACCGATGTGACCGACCTTTGCAACGGGAATCAGACTGAGCAGTCCGTCCACCATGCCGAGTCCCGCACGCAGAATCGGAACGATTGCCAACTTCTTGCCGGAAATCATCTTGGCTGTCATTTTGGTAATCGGAGTCTCAATGTTGACCTCCTCCAGAGGCAGGTCACGGGTCAGTTCATAGCCCATGAGCATTGCGATTTCCTCAAGCAGTTCGCGGAAGTCCTTGGAACCGGTTTTCTTGTTCCGCATGATAGACAGTTTGTGTGTAATCAGCGGGTGGTCGATGATGTGCAATTCACTCATAACAATTCTCCTTTTTGGATTCTCGTAACAATTATACATCCCTTTTCCCGATTTTTCAAGACCTAAATGCAAATTCCCGCATTTTTTTTGCAAAATTCCTTTACTTTCAGCGGAAAAGGTGATAAAATATAGAATGAAAGATTGTTCCCCGAAAGGAGTTTTCATGTCACAACCTGATTTTTCGGGCTATACGGTCGGGTTCGTCACGCTCGGCTGTAAAGTCAATCAATATGAATCCGAGGCGATTGCCGAGCGGTTTGCCGCCGAAGGGTTTGCCGTTTCTCACGGTGCGGATGACTGCGACATCACCGTTATCAACACCTGCACGGTCACCTCGGAATCCGACCGCAAGGCGCGGCAGATGATTCGCCGCGCGATTCAGCGCAATCCGAACGGATACATTCTGGTAACAGGGTGCCTGACGCAGACTTCACCGGAACAGGTTGCCGCCATTGCGGGCGTGGACTTCGTTTGCGGCAACACCGACAAGCAGGCAGTGGTGGAAGCGGCAAAGCGGCTCGTCCGGCAGGGGCAGAAGAACGCCGTTCCCGAGATATTCCATCGGACCCTTGACGGAAGCGGCTTTGAGGAGATGTCGGTCACCCGATTTGACCGCACCCGCGCCTACATCAAGATTGAGGACGGCTGTGAAAACAAATGCGCTTACTGCGTCATTCCCGCCGCGCGGGGTCCGGTTCGCTCCAAGCGCCCCGAGGCGGTTCTGCAGGAAGTCCGCGCACTGGTTGCGGGCGGATGCCGCGAGGTGGTTCTGACGGGAATCGAGACCGCTTCCTACGGGCGCGACTTGGGGGACTTTGACCTTGCCCACCTGCTTGCGGCGGTTGACCGCGTGGAGGGGCTGGAGCGGGTCCGTCTCGGCTCGTTGGACCCCTCGCTGATGAAGCAGGATTTTGTCGACCGCATCGCGGGTCTGCGGACCCTTGCCCCGCATTTCCATCTTTCCATGCAGAGCGGCTCGGACGCGGTTCTGGCGCGGATGAAACGGAAATACAACAGCCGCATGGCACTGGAGGGCATGGAACGCCTGCGCCGAGCCATCCCGCGCGTGCAGTTCACAACCGACATAATCGTGGGCTTTCCGCAGGAAACCGACGCGGAATTTGCCGAAACGCTTGACTTTGCACGGCGGGCGCGATTCCTGATGATTCACGTGTTCCGCTACTCCCGCCGTGCCGGGACGGTTGCCGCCGCGATGAGCGGGCAGGTGCCGGAACCGGTCAAGGCGGAACGCTCGCGGCGCCTCTCCGAGGTCGAGGCGGGCATCCGGAAAGAGATTCTGGACGGCATGACAGGGCGCGTACTTTCGGTCCTGTTTGAGGACGCGGAGGGCGGCGGGCGCTTCGGACACACGCCGGAATTCATTGAGGTTTCGGTCCCTGCCGCAGGCACCCAACACGGCGAGGTACGACAGGTACGGATTACGGGAAACGACGGAACCGTTTGCAACGGCACGGTTTTTGAAGAAAAGGAGAATTGAACGATGGGTAGAAAACGGGAACGGGTCATGACCGACGCCGAACGGGAACTCCTCGGGAGCCTGCGGAATCTTTCGGCGGAATGGACCGCCACGCGGGTGATCCGGCTTTCCACCGATGACAAAGAGGTGGCGCAGACCTATGCCGATATGCTGGAAAAACGGCGGGAACTGCATCCGCAGGCACTCACGCCGCCGACGCTCGGAGAACTGTTCGGGCTTGCCTCGGCATACCTTGCACGCAGCGGCAGACAGCCGACCCTCGGACAGACCCGCCTGTCGGTCGGAACCGATGCAGTGGGAACGCACTTCGGCGCGGTCGGCTCTCCACTGTTTCTGAACGCGGTTGCAAAACGGGAGAACGAACAGCCCGCCGCAGGAGATATTCTGCTTTTGGTCCGCGCCGAAGATGCGGAGATTCTTTCGGCGGCATTCGGGCGGAGCGCGGTCCGTGCAGCAGTCAAACAGACCGTTACAATCGGAGAACACGGCATTCTGCCGACTCTGCTCCCGCGTTTCGGCGGGATTCTCTTTGCGCTCGAACGCTTGGACGGCATCGAAGCGCCCACACCGCTCGGGCGGCTGTTTGTCCCGCTGACACACGCGCGTCTGCTTCTGGTTGATGGAAAAGACGCGGAGCGCATCGGAAAGATGCTCTCCGAGGAGGCGGGAATTACGGCGACCTCCGCGGCGGTCCTGACCGAACGGGAAGAGATTGCGTTCGCCTATTCCGCTACTGACGTTCTGCGCGTTCCGACGTCAGAACTTCGTGCCTATCGGGCGAAAAAGGAAGCGGCAATTTCGATTCCCGTCGCGACGTCCGCCGCTTGCCCGATGACGCGGGTTCCCGTTGCGGGGAATTCCTCCCCCTATCTGGATGCGCCCGTTGCGCGGTCCGAGCGCGTGACACAATGCGGCTTAACGGTATCTTCCGCCGTCCGCCCCCTTGGCAAAAACGGCTTCCGCGCGGCAATGGCAACGGTCCTCGCGCCCCTGCTCTCGCTTGCGGCGGCAGGTGCGGACTATCCCGACATCCGTTTGGGAATCGGTCTGCGGCTCCCGACTTCGAAAGACGAAGAAGCCGAGAACGGACTCGCCGCCATCCTGCTCGGAATTTATCGCGCACAGATGGAGTTTGCCGCTCCCGCGGCACTGTTTGCCGAGACAGACGACAGTCTGACCGCTCCCGAACTGACGGTCTGGGCAGTTGCCGGAAGCGCAGGCGTTCTCCCGCCCGCCTATCGTGCGGCGGGCAACGGCATCTGGTGCGTGACGCCCGTGATGACTGAAGCGGGCATTCCCGATTTTGTGCTCCTGCGCAGACTTCTGACCGAGGTCCGCACGCACGCGCAGATTGGGAAGTTGTTCAGCGCACGGGTTGCGGTCGCCGAAACCTTGGGGGACTGCATTGCACGGACTGCGGGAAACGGGTTGACCTGCCGTCTTGCGGACACGGAAGCGGCGGAACACCGGCTGTCGGTCGGATTGCTTCTGGAGGGCGCCGCTCTGCCCTATGCCCGCGTGGGAACCGTGGAAACCATGCTCCCGAACGCAGGGAACAAAGAAGAACGGATTCCGCTCCCCGGACGGGTCGGAAAATATATCTGGAGCGACCGCTATGAAATGACCGTGCTGTCCCGTCCCAACGACGCGGCGGCGGTATCGCTCGCGGCGGCGCTGTGTGCGGTTGGCGCAGACTGCAAGGTCCTGACAGAGCGGGACGGAAACGGTTCGATTTCGCGCAGGATTCTGACTTCGCGCATCCTCATTCTCTGCCCCGAAGCCACGCTCCCGCAGGACCCGCAGACCGTGTTTGCCCTGCGGATGCTGACCGGTAACGGTGGTCTTATCCTGCGACTCGGAGAGAACGCACCGGCAGTGACGGACTTCCCGTCCCGCACACTTTCGGGCGGACTTGGAGAATCGTTCCTCCACGATACAGAAACGCTCGCGCGGTAAATCCGAGTCGCTTTTTCCCCGATTTTCGGGGGTTCCGCCAAAAAAACTTGAGAAAAACAGAAAAAATTTCAAAAAACACTTGCAATTCGGGAAAAGATATGGTATAATGGTTGCTGTTGTACAGTGGTTCTGCCCCGTATTGCTACGGTGAAGCGTTAAATGTAGGAGGTGTCAAAAATGGCAAAATGCTGTATCTGCGGTAAGGGCGTTGTGTTCGGTCAGAACGTCTCGCACTCGCATCGGAAGACCAACAGAAGTTGGAAGCCCAATATCCGTAAAATCAGACTGGAAGGCAGCAAATCAATCAACGTTTGTTCCCGTTGCCTGCGCACCATGAAGAAAGCCTGAGGTCGTCAGTCCGATTTCGGCAAATAGAGAGTATGGCAGACACCAACCGCTGTGTCTGCCCTTTCTGTTTTTAAGGCATACAAAGGAGGTATCCCGCCATGCGCTTGGCTGTTATCGGAGAAACCGCGCCCGAAGCGCTTGTCGGAATGCTCGGGCGGGAGGGCTATGCAGTCCTCCGTCTCCCCCGCGCGTCGCATCTGCCCGCACCCGTGGCGGCGCACCCCGATTTGTCGGTCTTCTTTGCGCCCGACGCGGTCTGCACAACGGCGGAATACGCGCACTGCGCGCAAAAAGAGTTGGCGTGCATTTGCCACGCCGTCGACCGCCCGTTGCGAATCGTTACGGGAAAGGTCGGGAGCGTTTACCCGCAGGACGTCCTGTTGGATGCCCTGCCAATCGGTGGGCTTTTGTTCTGTCTGCCATGTGCCACGGCGCCCGAATTGACCGCGCATCCCGCCTATCGGACGGTTGCGGTGAAGCAGGGCTACGCAAAATGCGCGACACTTCCCATCGGAAACACGGCACTCGCGAGTGCAGACCCATCCATTCTCCGCGCGGCGGAAAAACAGGGTTTGGAAACGGTACGACTGACCGCAGGCGGCATCGTACTGGACGGCTACGACACGGGATTCATCGGGGGTGCGGCATCCTTTGCCCCCTACGGCGGGTGCGACACCGTCTTTTTCTGCGGCGACCTCGGTCGTTATCCGGACGGCGCAAAATTGACCGCCGCCATCACGGCACACGGATTGCGAATCTGCGACGTCAAGGGAGCGCCGTTGACAGACATCGGAACCATTTTTTTATTCGGAGGAACGAAACATGGAACAACATAAAAAGGACCGCCTGAACCATCTGGCAAAAAAATCGCACGAGGCAGAACTTTCGGAAGAGGAAAAGAAAGAGCAGGCGGCTCTGCGCGAGGAATACATTCGGGAATTCCGCGCGCATTTTCAGGGAATTCTTGACCATACCGTGGTGGAACGCCCCGACGGCAGCAGAACGCCGCTGAACGAATTCCGCAAAAAGGATACAAATCCTGAGGCAAACGAAGAAAAATAAGAGCGCCCCCTTTACAAACATGCTTTTTTGTGTTATAATATAGGTTGGAATGATATGGGGGGATGGAGAACCGATGGAAAAACTGTTGACGGTTAGAACACAAAGCACCGCCGAGACCGAAGCACGCGGCGCCGAACTTGCAAAACAAATGTTGGACGACGCGGGAATCCCCCCGTTTATCGCACTTTACGGTGACCTCGGAGTCGGAAAAACCGCATTCGTGCGCGGGTTCGCGTCGGTCATAGCCCCCGGGGTCACGGTCCGCTCCCCCACCTTTGCGCTTGTCAACGAATACAGGGCAAAGCCGCGTCCGCTGTTTCATTTCGATATGTACCGCATCTCGAACGAGGATGACCTGCTCTCCATCGGATTTTACGACTATCTCGACCGCCCGGGCATCTGCCTTGTGGAATGGAGCGAAAACATCCCCTACGCGCTCCCCGACGATTACGTGCGCGTGGAACTCCGGAAAGACGATGCGGACAAGCCCGACAGCCGCACACTGACAATCGAACAGATTGGAGGTGCGGGCGCGTGACGGTTCTTGCACTGGAAAGCGCGGCGGCAATCGCCTCGGTCGCGCTCACGGAGGACGAGAAAACTCTCGCGGAACTGACGCTCGACAACGGAAACACCCACAGCGAAACGCTTCTGCCGATGGTGGATATGCTCTTCCGCCTGACCGGAAAGACCTGCGCGGATGTGGATTTGTTTGCCGCGTCCGTCGGTCCGGGGTCCTTTACGGGCATCCGTATCGGTGTGGCGACCGTCAAGGGACTGGCATTCGGAAGCGGGAAATGCTGTCTCGGTGTCTCCTCGCTCGAAGCGCTCGCCTACGGACTGCGGGGACGGGACGGCTTGGTCTGTCCGGTCCTGAATGCACGGCGCAGGCAGGTCTATACGGCGCTGTTTCGCTCCGAGGGCGGCAAAATCACGCGGCTGACCGAGGATACGGTCCGCTTGGTTGACGATTTGGACGCATATCTCGCGAACTATGCCGAGCCGGTCCTCTTTGCGGGAGATGCTTCCCGCCTTGCCGCCGAAACGGTTACGCACGAAACCGCATCGGTTGCAACGCCCCTGTTGCGGGCATCCGCGGCGTCGGTGGCATACGCGGCACAGGCGGCTTTTGAACGCGGCGCACGCGGAACCGACGCAACACTCTCCCCCGTTTACCTCCGCCCCTGTCAGGCGGAACGCGAACGGTTGGAAAAGGAGAATCGGGAATTCCCGAAGCCGAAAGACTGATTTTTATCCGAAAGGAAACGGAATAGCATGAAAACGACCAAAATCACAATCGGGTCCGACCACGCAGGCTACGGACTGAAACTGAAAGTCATCGAACACCTGCGGGAACTCGGGATTGAGGCGCTGGACGTCGGAACCGACAGCGAAGCAAGTTGTGACTATCCGGTGTTCGCGCATCGGGTCTGCAAAAACATTCAGGACGGGGTGACGGAACTCGGCATCCTGGTCTGCGGAACGGGCGTCGGAATGTCCATTGCCGCAAACAAGCACCGCGGCATCCGCGCGGCGGTCTGCTCCGATACGTTTTCGGCGCGCCTGACCCGTCAACACAACGACGCAAACGTGCTTTGCTTCGGCGAACGCGTGGTCGGCGCGGGCGTTGCCTGCGACTTGGTTGACGCTTTCCTCGGCGCGGAATTCGAGGGGGGCAAACACGCGCGGCGGGTCGACCTGATTCGCGCGATTGAAGAGGACGAACTGTAAGACCATACTGCGCAACTCAGACGTTGCCTAAAACATCACGTACAGAAAGGCAGGTTTCGATTATGGGAGAAGTGACGCATCAAACCGCTAATTTACTTCTTGCAAGCAATCCGAAAAACCGCACCGCCGCGCTGATTCTCGCGGCGGGAAATTCCACGCGCATGGGCGGAAAGACCTCCAAGCAGTTTCTTGCGTTGGGCGGAATTCCGGTTCTCGCGCATACGCTCATCGCCTATCAGCGTTCGCCGCTGATTACCGAAATCATCATCGCGGCGCGGGAAAGCGACGTCGATACGGTGGTCGCACTCTGCGAGGACTACCACATCACCAAGTTGACGGCGGTGGTCATCGGCGGGAAGAGCCGGCAGGAATCGGCGCTCCGCGCATTCTCGGTCATCGGTCCCGACATCCGCTATGTCGCGATTGCGGACGGAGCGCGGTGCCTGACCACACCGACCGAAATCGAAATGGTCTGCGGCGCGGCGTACCGCAAAAAAGCCGCCAGTGCGGGTGTCCGTATGACAGGAACCGTCAAGCAGGTTTCCAGCCGCGGTGCGGTTCTGGCAACGCTTGACCGCGAAACCATCTGGGAGGCGCAGACCCCGCAGGTATTCCACATCGGTCTGTATGCGGCGGCGCAGAGCCGTGCCGCAAGTGACGGATTTGAGGGGACCGATGACAACGAGTTGATTGAACATCTCGGCTATCGGATTCAGATGGTGGAATGCAGCAAGGAAAATCTGAAAGTGACCACGCAGGACGATTTACGTCTGGCAGGTGCAATTCTTGCCACCCGTCACAAAGAAAAATGACAGCCTATCCTTTTCGTATCGGGCATGGCTACGACGTGCATCGGTTGGTGGAGGGGCGCCCCCTGATTCTCGGCGGCGTCACGATTCCGCACAGCCTCGGTCTGCTCGGTCATTCG